>JAKLKA010000017.1 GCA_023150915.1 Polyangiaceae bacterium | reverse complement strand
ATCGGCGGCGCGGTTTGGCACCTCGATGTCGGCCCATCGCATCCTGGGGCTGGAGCAGGTCCCAAGGGTTCGGCTGTTCGCCGATTAAAGCGGTACGCGAGCTGGGTTTAAAACGTCGTGAGACAGTTTGGTCCCTATCTTCCGTGGGCGTAGGACACTTGAGAGGAGCTGCCCATAGTACGAGAGGACCTGGGTGGACGTACCTCTGGTGTTCCGGTTGTCACGCCAGTGGCATAGCCGGGTAGCCATGTACGGAACGGATAACCGCTGAAAGCATATAAGCGGGAAGCCGGCCTCAAGACTAGGTGTCCCTGCCGCAAGGCACTAAAGGCCCCTCGTAGACTACGAGGTTGATAGGCCGGGTGTGGAAGCGCTGCAAAGCGCGGAGCTAACCGGTCCTAATAGGCCGTGCGGCTTGATCATCTCTCTAAGGCACTATTGTAGTTGGCGCCCGGAGTCCGGGCGACGAGTCACGAGCTCGACGACAGTCGAACCTCGCCTCGTCACGCGAAGCCACGCACACGTATGTGTCGCTCCTCGAGCCTCGAGCTCGAAGGCAGCAGCTGGCTGTGAACGCAAAAACGCCCAACAGATTCCGGTGGCGATATCGAGGAGGCCACACCCGATCCCATCCCGAACTCGGAAGTTAAGCTTCTCGGAGCCGATGGTACTGCACGGTCCCCGTGTGGGAGAGTAGGACGCTGCCGGGTTAATAACCCCAAAAGCCTCAAGTCTAGCGACTTGGGGCTTTTGCTTTTTGTGGTCTTTTCTGGCCCCGCGCTCGGCCGGGCCTGGGCGGCGCGCGCCCGGCGCGGACGAGCCACGCTGGGTTCGGCGTTGTCCTGTCGCGGGCCTTTTGGGCCCGACGCGCGCACTGGCGCTACCCTCCGCGGTGCTTCGAATGCGACGGCGCTTTCTCTGGCTCGGTGTGGCACTGGTCGGCGCGGCCGCGCTCGGGGTCGGGCTCGGTTTTGGGCCGGCGGTCCGCGCCAAGGCGGCCGATCAGGCGGCGCGTCGGAGCGCGACGGTGGCGATCGGCAGCGTGCGGCCGGGGATCGGGCGGGTCTGGCTGCGTGACGTCCAGGTGCGGCTCCCCGACGTGCCTCTGGTCGAGGTTCGGCTCGAGTCAGTCGAGGTGGTGGTGACCCCATCGCTGGGCGTGCGCGAGGCACGGGCTCACGGCGGCGTCGTGACCGTGCGCGGCACGGTCGACGAGCTGCGCGAGCAGCTCACGCGCTGGCGCGACAAGCAGCCGGCCGGTGGCGGTGGCGGCGGCTCGACGCCCTACGCGGTGGATGGTCTCACCCTCGAGTGGCAAGGCCCCGAGGCGCAGCACGCCTGGGGCGTGCGCTACTCGCGCTCTGGCGGGACCGAAGAGCTCGAGGCGGATCTGGCCCGCGTCAGCCTGGCCGGCATCGAGCTCGAGGTGCACGGCGGCCGGGTGGTGCTCGGGCGTCGCGACGGCCGGCGGGTGATCGAACGGGTGACGACCGAGTCCGTCGCCGCCGTGGCCGATCTGGGCGCTCCGCTCATCGAGCGCGCCACGGGCCAGGTTCCGCGTGCGCCGTCGGGTCCCGAGGCCACGCCAAGCTCCGCGCCAGCAGCCGGGCGCTGGGACAGCGAGAAGCTCATCGACGGGGAGCGCGGGCCCCGCATCCGGCGAGCTCTGGCGCGCACCGCGACCCTGGTGGCCGACGCCCTGCCCGAGGGCTCGGAGCTGGATCTGGCCGGGTTGCGCGCACGTCTTGTGCGCGGCCCCGAGACGCTCAACGTGGGCCCAGCGCGGCTGCGCGTGCAGCGCACGGCCACCGAGGTCGCCGTGTCGCTCTTGCCCGCGCCGGAGGCCGAG
Source organism: Polyangiaceae bacterium (assembly GCA_023150915.1). GTDB lineage: Bacteria > Myxococcota_A > Polyangia > Polyangiales > Polyangiaceae > JADJKB01. The sequence continues at coordinate 71,995 of JAKLKA010000017.1, read as the reverse complement.
CATGCGTTGAAGCTGGCGCTCGCGCTGCCCCTCGCCGAGGGGCCGGTGACGGCTTCGGTCGAGGGGGGACCGGTCAGCCTGGGCGCCCTCGGGATCCGCGAAGGCGACTTCGGCTTGCTGGACGTGAGCCGTGCCACGCTCGAAGCGCGCGCGAAGGCGACGCTCTCTGCGGGCGGGCAAGAGCTCTTGGTCTCCGGAAACGGAAAGCTCGCGGGGGTGGCGGCCCAGAAGAAGTGGCTGGCGGCCGGGCCGGTGCGTGGGCTGGCGCTGGCGGCGCGGGGGCGGGCGACGATCTGGCTCGATGGCACGCGCCTGCGGATCGACGACGGCGAGGTCGAGCTGGGCAAGGTCCGGGGTGAGCTCAAGGGCGAGCTGGAGCAGAGCAAGGCCCACAAGAAGATCTGGCTCGAGGGCGGCGTGCCGCTGGCCTCGTGCCAGGCGATGCTCGACGCGACCCCCGAAGGGCTCTTGCCGCTGCTCGCCGGCACGCGCTTCACCGGCACCTTCGCGCTCACCGGGCGGGTCGACATCGACACGCGGGCGCTCGACAAGATGGTCACCAAGTGGTCGAGCGTGAACGAGTGCCGCGTCACCGGGGCCCCGGCCGAGATCGCGCCCAGCCGGTTTTCCCGCTCGTGGACCCGTGAAGTGCTCGATGTCGATGGGCGCCCGGTGCAGGCCCAGAGCGGGCCCGGGACCCTGGGCTGGGTGCCGAAGACCGCCATCTCGAAGCACATGGATACGGCGGTGTTGATCTGCGAAGACGGCGCCTTCTTCCGCCACCGCGGCTTCGACGAAGAGGCGATCCGGAACTCGATTCGCGAGAACGTGAAGGCCGGCCGGTTCGTGCGCGGCGCCAGCACCATCAGCATGCAGCTTGCGAAGAACCTCTACCTTTCTCGAGAGAAGACCCTGTCGCGCAAGCTGCAAGAGGCCGTGCTGACGCAGTTGCTCGAGCAAGAGCTGAGCAAGGACCAGATCCTCGAGCTCTACCTGAACGTGATCGAATTCGGACCGGGCATCTACGGCATCGGTCCGGCCGCGGCGTACTACTTCAACAGCAGCGCGGGGCAGCTGTCGCTGGGCCAGTCGCTGTACCTTGCGTCGATCTTGCCCAACCCGAAGCGCCAGTACTTCGGCGCCGACGGCGCGGTCAGCGCGGGCTGGTCCAACTACCTGCGGAAGTTGATGCGCATTGCGGCCAAGATCCACCGCGTCAGCGAGAGCGAGCTCGAAGAAGCGCTGGGCGAGCAGGTCTGGTTCAAGCGGGCGAGCTCGCCGCGGGTCGAGGGCGAGGCCGGCGCGCCCGCCGGGCCCGAGACAGCCGGACCGCCCTCCGAGTCCGAGCACCAGGAGTACGAGTGACGGCTACTTCTGGCCCTGAGCGCGCAACGCTGCGAAGAACGCAGTCAGGCGCCCGGCGCACGCGTCGCGCGCGACGCCCGAGGTGACCGCGAAACGGTGGTTCAGGCGGGGGTCGCGCCCGATTTCGAACAGCGTGTCCACGGCGCCGGCCTTCGGATCCGACGCGCCGTAAACCAGTCGCGCCACGCGGGCGTTGACCAGCGCGCCGGCACACATCGGGCACGGCTCGAGCGTGGCGTACACCGTGGTGCCCTCGAGTCGCCAGTGACCGGTGGCGGCGGCGGCAGCCCGAAGCGCGACCATCTCGGCGTGTGCCGTGGGATCGGCGTCCACCTCGCGGCGGTTGTGCCCGCGGGCCAGCACCTCACCGCTGGCGCCGACGATCACGCAGCCAATCGGTACGTCCCCGTGCGCGCTGGCAAGATCGGCCTCGGCCAGCGCCTCGCCCATCCAGAAGTCGTCGTCTAGGGTCACCTAGATCTCTTGCTGGCGCACCCGGCATGATTCGAACATGCGACCCTCGGTTCCGTAGACCGATGCTCTATCCAGCTGAGCTACGGGTGCGTTGAGGGGCGCTTCATAGCACGAAGGCGCCTCGACTCAACTGAACAAACGGGCGCGGCGCCCGGCGGGATTTTCCCGGCCTTCCGCCCGCGGTACCCGCGCTAGCCTGGCCGGCGTGAGAGCGCGATCCCCCATCACCCTGTGCGGCTCGCTGTCCCTGCACCCGGTGTCGCTTGGCGCCGCGATGCACCGAGCCGGCTACGACGCCATCGGCGCGAGCTTCGCCTATGTGCCGTTCGCCGTCACCGAACCCGACTTGCCGGGTGCGCTCGCCGGCATGCGTGCGCTCGGGATCCGCGGCCTGGGGGTGTCGATGCCGTTCAAGCTGTCGGTCATCCCCCTGCTCGATCGCCTGGATCCGGTCGCCCGCCGCATCGGCGCGGTGAACACCATCGTCAACGAAGACGGGCTCTTGGTGGGCTACAACACCGACGCCTGGGGCGCAGCCCACGCGCTCTCCGAGGCGCTCGAGCTTGCTGGCAAGAGCGTGCTGGTGCTCGGCGCCGGCGGTGCCGCCCGGGCGGCCGTGTTCGCGTTCTGCGAGGCGAAGATGCGCGTCCACCTGGTCAACCGCACGGCGCAGAAGGCACGCGAGCTGGCGCGTGCGGCCGAGCTCGAAGGCTTCACCGTCACGGCCACCGGCCTCGGCGACCTGCCGGCGGAGGCCCCCGACGCCATCGTGAACTGCACCTCGGCCACCATGGACGAGTACGGCGCCGAGTCTCTCGTCCCGGCGTCGCTGCTCTCGCCCCGGGTGGTCGTGATGGACATCGTCTACAAGCCGATCCAGACGCGCCTGCTGGCACTGGCCGAGCAAGCCGGTGCGCGCACCGTGCACGGTGGCCGCATGCTGCTTCACCAGGCGGGTCGCCAGTTCGAGCTCTACACCGGAGTGCCGGCCCCACTCGAGGCGATGGACGCCGCGCTGCGCCAAGCCATGGGCCGCTAGGCCGAGGGCTGTGCCAAACTTCGCAACGATTGCACGGCTCGTCCGGGGGGCATGACTCCAATGCCACGGGGCGCGGATCGCGCGCCCGCACCCGGCGCCCGTGCAGGTCGCAATTTCCAACGCTTAGGCCGGGTTGCCGCGCTCTGGCACGCTCACTGCTAAGGGGCAGGCGGCTTGGTTGTCGGCGGCCACCCTCGGGTGGCACGACCTTATTGGCTTGTTCTTGGACGCCCCGGGGATGGGGTGCTGAAAACGTCGGCTTTCTTAGCTTTCACTAACTTTCTTCAGCTTGGCATTCTTGCAAATCCCGGCGGTCGCCCCGCCGGGTTTTTTGCTTTGTGGGGCGGCCAGTCGTCAGCGCGGCAGGCCGAACAGCCCGCCCGACGGTGACTCTGCGTGGCACCGCTCGCAGAGCGCCAACGCCCCGTGCTCGGTCGCCCGCCCCTCGGCGTCGAAGGCCGAGTACTTCCACGCGTCGCCCACGCGCTCCATCACGTAGACCGGACCCGGATTGCTGGTGCGTTCGTCGGTGTGGAACGCGGCGACCAGCGTGCCGCTCGGAACGGCCAGGCCCGGTCGCAGCGCTCGGTACGACTCGAGCATGCTCTCGGGGACGCGCACGCTCACCAGCGTGCCCGCCGCTCCGTGCCCGCTCGATCGGAACGGTTTCGGGGTGACCGACGGCCACGCGGCGACCTCGGCGAACCGCGCCCAGCGCGGCGCCGGACGGTGCGGCTTTGCGGCTGGTGCCGGCGGGTCGTCGGCGCTCTCGGGGGCAGGGTTTTCCGCGCACGCCGAGAGGGCGCAGCAGAGGCAGATCAGGGGGGCGAGAGCTGCGCGCAGGGGGCTTGCATGGTACCACGAGCCCCAGATGCTGCGCCGAACGGTCCCGCTCGCGCTGCTCGTGGCGAGCTGCTCGACGGGCGTCGCGCCGCCCAAACCCGCCTCGCGCGGGGGCGGCACACCCGAGCCTGCGCGCGCCGGCCCCAGCGAGCCCGAGGTCCCCAGCGTGTCGCCGCGGGGGTGGTTGGGCGTCGAGGTGAGCGTGCCACCCGACGCGGAGGGCGGCGTTCTGGTCCGCACCACCGTGCGCGGCTCACCCGCCGAGCGCGCTGGGATCGAGGCGGGGGACCGCATCCTGACCCTGGACGGGGCCGCGGTGGTCGGGCCGGAAGACGTCGTGCGCCTGGTGGCGGCCCGGGCGCCAGGCTCGCGCATCCCCCTCGTGGTCCGTCGCGGTGCGGCGCAACGCCTGCTGTCGGCCGAGCTGGGGGCCACGCCCGACGCCACCTCGGTGATGAAGATGTCGTTCGTCGGCGCGGCCGCGCCCCGCCTGGTCGCGCTCGATCCGGTCCAGGGCAGCGTCGAGCCCGACCTCGGGTCGCTGAAGGGGCGGGTCGTGGTGCTCGAGTTCTGGGCACCCTGGTGCGCCGTGTGTCGGTTCATGGTGCCCAAGCTCAACGACTGGCACGCCCGGCTGTCGGCCCAGGGCGTGGTGGTGCTCGGGATCACCATGGACGCCGTGGTGCCCGCCACACACGCCGCCGGGCAGCTCGGCATCGAGTACCCCGTGGCTTCGGATCACAGCGGCAAGACCACTGCCGCGTATCGCGCCAACGCGTTGCCCACGCTGTTCGTGATCGACCAGAAGGGGATGGTTCGTGACGTTCTGGTGGGCTATTCGTCCGATCGCCTCGAACAACTCGAGCATCTGGTCCGAGACCTGACCGGCGAGCGCTGAGGGAGTAAGCTCGGGCACGTGCGGCGCGCGGTATCGCTCCTGGTCATTGCGTGCTCGCTGCTCGTGAGCGCACCCAGCGCGGGTCAGGTCGACGCTGGCCTCTTGGGCCGCGTGGTCGGTCAGCGCCACCCGGAGCGCCCGCTGTCGATCGTGGTCGAGCTGCCGCTCGGTGCCCCGACGCCTCCGGGCCTGGTGCCGCTCAGTCGTGGGTTCGCGGCGTATCGCGGCTCGGCCCAGACGGTGGCCGCGCTCGCGGCCGCGCACCCCGATTGGCGACTGGACTGGGCTCCGCCGCGGCGCACGCTGCTCAACATCGCCGACGACGTGACGCGCGCCGAGCGCTTCCGCGACTTCACGGGGCTCACCGGCAAGGGCGTGGTGGTGGGCATCGTGGATACCGGGTTCGACCCGAAGCACCCCGATCTGCGCGACGCGAGCGGCAAGTCGCGGGTGGCCTGGGCCCTCGATCTCTCGCGCGAGCCCCTGGGCCGGCATCCCGGGCTCGAGCTCGACTATGGGTGCAACGGCCCGGGCAACGCGTGCGCGGTGTTCTCGGGCGCCGACCTCGACCAGCTGATCGCCAGCGATTCGGTGCAGCTGCCCCGCGACACGCTGGGTCACGGAACGCACGTCGCGTCACTGGCGCTCGGCAACGGCCTCTCGCAGAGCCCGCCCAAGTACGTGGGCATGGCGCCCGAGGCCACGATGATCGGGGTGCGCGTGACCCGCACGGGAGACGGCGCGATCCTCGACCCCGACGTGCTCTTGGCCACCCGCTTCGTGTTCGAGCGCGCCGAAGCGCTGGGCATGCCCGCGGTGGTCAACCTGAGCCTGGGCAGCGACTTCGGCGGGCACGACGGGTTGACCGCCCTCGAGCGGGGCCTGGCGGCGCTGGTCGGGCCCGAGCATCCTGGTCGGGCCATCGTCGTTGCCGCCGGAAACAGCGGCGGCATCTACGGCCCCATCTCGCCCAGCTACCCAGAGCCGTTCGGCATTCACACCGAGGTGCACGTGCCGCGCGCCTCGAGCGTGCGCGTGCCGATCGTCGCGCCTTCGGTCGGCAAGAGCAGCACCAGCGCGACGGTCTACGTCTGGATCAGTGGTCGCCCGGGCGACGCGCTCAGCGTCGGTGTGGACGACGCCGACGGAGAGTGGATCGAACCGCTGCCCCCGGGCGAAGGCGCCGCCTACTCCGACAAGGGCGTCGAGGTCACGATCCTGAATCAGGTGGTCGACGACACCAGCCCCATCGCCCGCGGGTCGAACGGAGCGGTGGTGGTCATCGAAGGCACCTGGCGGTCCGGCGCGACCTTCGCGGTTCGCCTCGAGGGTCACGGGACCGCGCGACTCTGGTTGCAGAGCGAGGGCGACCTGGCGCCGGGTGCCGGTAGCCCCGGTGCCTTGTTCCCCCGCGCGAGCAAAGAGGGCACGATCGGCATCCCGGCCTCGAGCGCCGAGCTGATCTCGGTCGGTGCCAGCGTCAACCGTGTGGCCTGGAAAGACCGGGCCGGGCACCAGTTGGTGCTCGAGAAGCTGGGCAGCTCGAGCCCGCCGGTCAGCGACTCGGCGGCCTACTTCAGCGGTGCCGGACCCAACGCACTGGGCCAGATGAAGCCAGACATCGTGGCCCCGGGCGCGTTCGTCATCGGCGCCATGTCGACGCTGGCCGACCCCACCCAGAACGGCGGCAGCGGCATCTTCGCCGGTGGCAGCGTGTGCAGCGAGCAGCCGGGCTGCCTGGTGGTCGACGACTTCCACGCGCTGTCCAGCGGAACCAGCATGGCCGCGCCGATCGTGTCGGGCGCCATCGCCCTCTTGCTGCAGCAGAGCCCGAAGCTCGATCAGAACGGCCTGCGCACCCTGCTGCAGGCTGGAGCAAAGGCCCTGGACGGCAACGTGCCCATCGAGCAGCAGGCCGGGCCCGGCGAGCTGGATCTGGTGGGAACGCTGGCGGTGCTCGGTTCCGACGACTCGCCGCTCGGCAGCGTGCCGGACGCCGCCGAGAGCTGGGTGGCGCTCGCCAGCTCGTATGCCCACCCAGACCCCAACTGGCCCGTGGACTGCGTGCTCGAGCTCCGGTCGGGCGAAGAGCGGGTGGTCGACGGTTTCGACCCGAAGACCCTCTCGCTCGAGGTCGACGGCGGTCGGGTGGTCACGCCGCTCACCCGCGTGGCCCCCGGGCTCTGGCGCTTCTCGCTTTCGGCAGACGCGGGAACCGGCGGCAGCCAGCTCACGGCACGGGTGCTGTTCGCCGGGCAGGCGCTGATCACGCGAACGCTTCCGATCGCGGTCGATCGCTCGCTGGTGGACGACGGCGCCGACGCGCGTGGGGGGTGCGCCGTGTCGGGCCAAGGCGAAATGCCCTGGTGGCTGCTGCTTTCGATCGTCGGCCTCTGGTCGCGCAACTCTAGGAAGCGATGCTGAGATCTTGCTGCTGGTTGCTGCTCTTCCCGCTTGCCTGCGCCGAGCCCGCTCCGTCGAGGGCTGCGGCTCCGACCCCAGCGCCTCGCACCGCCGGCGCGCCGAGCGTGACCCCCCCGCCGCCCGCTTCGCCCCCAATGGGGTCCAGCGTGCCCGTCCCGCCGCTGGCCTCGCCCAACCCCAAGGCGGCCGGTGCAGCCGACGGCGGCGCAGTGGAGCCCACCCCGACCGATCCGCTGCGGCGTATCGGTCAGGCCGCCCAGGCGTGTCACGCGCAGCACGCTGCCGGGATCAAAGGTCGGCTCACGCTGGGCATTGCGCGGGACTCGAACGGCAAGGTCACCCGGGTGGGCATCTTGCGCCCTCGAAGCAGCGCCGAGCTGGCAAAGGTGCCCTTCGAGACGTGCGTGATCGACGCGGTCGCCAAAGAGCGCATGGCGCCGCCGCGCAGCGAAGACGACGAGCTCGAGCTGCCGCTGATCTTCGACCCCACGCCGTGACTCACAGCTTGGTCAAGTAGACGGTGCAGCCGTGGGGCTCGAACGGGGCGTAGTCGGGGTCGAACGGGTGCGAGAGCGAGACGCCCCCGAGATTGGTCCCCACGATCAAGAGTCCGCGGGCGCCCTTCAGATCGCTGAGCGTCTGCTCGACCTGCCGTCCGCGCTCGACGAACGGCGGGTAGATGCGCCCGATCTCTTCACCCTCGGCTCCGACGCTGACGATGGCCCACTGGAAAGAGACCGGCGACTCCCACTCGGCCTGAAAGCCCAGCTCTTTTTCCCCCAGGCTCTGGTCCAGCTCGAGCCAGACGTAGAGCGCGCCCAGCGGATCGATGGGGCGCAGCGCGGCGACGCGGCGTGGCAGGCTCGACAGCTTGATCGACCAGTCGAAGCGGGGGCGGCCGAACGAGCCGGTCCACTCCAGCGCGGGCAGGTGTTCGCCGTCGTCCCGGGCTCCTAGAAAGCCCCGGGTGACCGCGAGATCCGCGAACAGCTGCGCCGTGTCGCGCGGGCTCTCGTCCAGCGCGCGGCGAAGCGCGTCGAACACATCGGGCGAGTTGTTCCAGAGCACCGCCCGCGGCTCGGTCTTGGTCACGGCGACCGAGAGCATCAGCGTCGCCAGCGTGCCGGGTGCCGCGATCCCACGCCGCGCATCCAGATACTCGAACAGCAGGGCGGCCCCTTCGGAGCCGGGGCCGAGCTCGCGGGTGGCGAGGGCGCGCTCGGGGTGGGCCTGCACCTCGTCCACCGCCTCGAGATCCGCGGCGGTGGGTGCGCCGACCAGGCCCCACAGGTGGGTCGCGTAGGCCCGGCGCAGGTGGGGCGTCTCGGCCGGATCCAGCGCCAGCGCGATGGCCTCGCCCACGCAGAGCGTGGCGTCGCGCCGTGTGCGCTCGCGCCCGAGATCACCCAGCGTGCAGAACCCTGCCGCGCGATCGAACTGCCCGCTGACCACGGGTTCGACCCCCACCTGCACGCGCGACGGGTCCGCCGTCAGATACAGGTCCAGCGCGTCGGTTCCGCCGGCGCCCCGATCGGAAGTGGGCCTGGGCAACCGAAGGACCTCGACCAGGGAGTGATACGCGCTCTCGAGCGCCTCGAGCGTGTCACGCGCCGCGCCGGGGCTCACCCCCGGGCCGCGGTGGACGCACACCGGCGCGCGGAACGAGCACCCCGGCACTTCGCCGGTCGCGGGCCGGGCCAGCGACTCGGGTACCAGCGCTCCGGTCGGCAGCCAGGGGTCGGTCTGCACCGGATCCTTCTTGGCGGGCTGCCCCCCGCCGAAGAGAAAGGGCCGCTCGCGCTTCGGCTGGGACCCGGCCGGGGCCGGCGCCAGCAGAGAAAGCGCCACGAGCGACCCGGCCAGGCGCCTAGACCCTGGAAAAACCCGCGGAGAATTGACACGCTCGCGCACGGCCGCCCTATACTGGCACACCCTGAGAGGGGCTCCCGTTCCACGAGGCAGCATGGCCGTTACGCGTTTCGACCCGTCTCACTCGGTGAAGTTCGACCTGGGCCGAGGGTCCGTACATCTGGAAGGCACCGGCCCGCGAGTCCTGGTTCCCGCCGACGCGTTGGTCGAGCTGTGCAAGCACGCCGGCGCCGACTCGTTGACCGACTTCGGGCGCAAGCTGGGGACCGAAGTGGGGCTTCGCGTTACCAGTCACTGGGGCGACTCGGGCCAGAACATCAGCGTGGAAGGGCTCGTCGAGCACCTGGGCGGCAACCTGGCGCTGCTGGGCCTGGGTTCGCTCTCGCTCGAGCGCTGGGGCAAGGCGCTGGTCTTCGTGGTCGAGGGCTCGCCGCTGGGTGCACCCGGCGACCCACTGTTGGCTGCCGTGCTCGAGGGCGCGCTGCAGCGCTGTATGGGTCGCGATGGGCGAGCGGTCGTCTTGGGTCGCGACGACGGTCACGTCCGGTTCCTGATGGTTGGCGCTCCCGGCGCCGACCGGGTGCGCGCCTGGATGGCCGAGGGCACGAGCTGGGGAGAGGCCATCGCGCGGCTCCACGAAGGAAGCGCAGCATGATGAGCAACCAGGATCAAATCGAGCGCCTGCAGGGCCTGCTCGATCGCGTGCAGAAGAACGCCGCTCGACCGCGGGTCGCCGCCGCCGTTGCCGCCGCGCCGGTGGCCGAGCCCGCGCCCGAGCCGGCCGAAGAAGAAGAGCTCGTGGCCATGGACGAGGCGGAAGTGATTCCGCCCGAGCCGGTGGTCGCCGAAGCCGAGGTGCTCGAAGAGACCTCGATGGTCCGGGCCATCGCCGAATCCGAGGTGTCGGTCGAGATGGGCGAGGCATCGATCGAGGACCTCGATCTCCTCGAGGACGAGATCGTCGACATCACCGAGGCTGCCCCCGAGCCCGCGGGCACCGAGGCGGAAGAAGAGCCGCCGGCGTCGTCCCGCCGCGCCATCGCGGGCAGCATGGGCGAGGCCCTGGCCGAAGCCGTGGATTCGGTGGGCATGGACGAGGGGCGCGAGATCCCGCTCAAGACCCCGCCGCCCGAGTCGGGGCCCCAGGCCGCGCCGCCGCCGCAAGGGCTGGCGGCGCCCCCCGTGCCCGACCTGCACGAGCTGCGCGAGGCCGACATCGTCTCGGGCACCCAGCCCACGGCGGCGCAGCTGGGCGCGACCGTCGAGCTCGAGCCCGCCGCCGAGGGTGAGCTCGAGCTGGGCGAGCCAGTGACCGAAGCGCCCCCGGTGCATCTGGTGCGCGAAGAGGCCCCCGTGGCGGCCGCCGCGGTCGCCGCGGTCGAGCCCGTCCAGCCCGCAGCCAGCGTCGAGCCCGAGGTGGTGCGGCGCCCGGCCGCGGCCACTGCCCCGGCGGGTGCGTTCGTTTCCGCCGCCAAGGGCTTTCACCCGCAGAGCTTCCTCGAGTTGCTCGACGCGTCACTCGCTCTCGGTCGCGACTGACAGGTCGCCCCGGAACGCCGTGTCGGCATCGAGCCAGCGCACCGGCTGATCGCGGAGCCAGGTCCGCTGCCGGCGCGCGAACACGCGCGTGGCTCGAGTGATGCTCTCGGCCAGGCCCGCGGTGCTGCCCTGTTTCACCGCGTCGTGGACCTGTCGATAGCCCACCGAGCCCATGGCCCGGGCCTCCCCGAACCCCTCGGCTATCAGGCGCTCGACTTCGGCGACCCAGCCCGCGTCGAGCATCCGCTGCGCGCGCGTGGCGATGCGCGCGTCGAGCGTCGAAGGCTCGTGGCGAATCCCGATCAACTGGTGCGGATGCCGCAGCTCGCGGAACGCGTGCTGGGCGTGCCACTGGCTGAGCGGCATGCCGCTCAGCTCGAAGACCTCGAGCGCGCGGCTCACGCGCACGAAGTCGTTGGGGTTGAGCTTCGCGGCGCTGATCGGATCGTGGCGCGCCAGCTCGGCGTGCAGCGCCGCGCGACCTTCCGCCTGGGCCCGGGCCTGGTGCGCCGCCCGAAGCGCCGGATCGGCCGGCGGCGCGCCCGCCAGCCCCCAGAGCAGGGCGCGGACCCACAAGAACGTGCCGCCGCACACGATCGGCTGCCGTCCGCGGCCACGGATGTCGGCGATCGCGGCGTCGGCCAGCGCGGCCCACTGGGCTGCGTCCAGCGTCCGATCCGGCTCGACGACGTCGATCAGGTGGTGGCGTGCCCGCGCGCGTTCTTCCGCGCTGGGCTTGCCGGTGCCGATCTCGAAGCGCGTGTAGACCTGCACGCTGTCGGCGCTCACGATCTCGCCGCCCAGCGCTTCGCACAGGCGCAGCGCCAGCTCGGTCTTGCCCGAGGCCGTCGGCCCCACCACCACCCAGAGATCCGGCGACATCAGCGCCGTCCGACGCGCCGATCGAGCTCGTGCCAGCTGGTGAAGGTCACCACGGGCCGGCCGTGGGGGCAGTGTCCGGCGAACTCTGCCCCGTCCAGCGCGCGGAGCAGGGCCGTGCCCTCGCTGGGCGAGAGCGGATCGCCCGCGCGGATCGAGCCGTGGCACGCCATGGTGGCCAGCGCCAGGTCCACCGCGTCCGAGAAGCCCCGACCGCCGCTGCGCATCACCTCGCTCAAGAGGTCGCGCACCAGGCGCTCGGGGCTGGTCTTCTGCAAGAGCTTCGGCACGCCGTGCACGCTGATGCTCTCGGGGCCGCGCACCCTGAGGTCGAACCCCACGGCTGCGATCTCGTCTGCCCGTGTCGCGACCAGCTCTGCCTCGGCGCCGGTCACGTCGACCACCACCGGGAACAGCAAGGCCTGTGAAGACACCGAGCTGTCGCGATACGCCTTGCGCAGCCGGTCGAACATCACGCGCTCGGCGGCGGCGTGCTGGTCGAGGACGTACAGTCCGTCGTCCGATTCGCACACCAAGAAGGTGTGCCTGACCTGAGCGATGAAGCGCAGGTTCGACCAGCGCATCTCGGGGCTGGGCCGAATGGGGGAGCGCGCCGAGTCTTGAACCGCGACCAGCGGCTCGCCGGATTTCTCGTACGCCGGCCCGGGCACCGCTGGCGCGGGCGCCACCGGCGCGGGCGCCACCGGCGCGGACGCCACCGGCGCGGACGCCACCGGCGCGGACCCACCGAGACCCCACGGGTCGGCCGCCTCGGCCTTCGGCTCGGGGGGCGGCGCGGGGGGCGGCGGCGGTTTGCCGGGGTTCCAGCGCCGAGCCGGCGGCAGCGAGAAGGCCGTCGACAGCTCGCGCGAGAGGATGGAGTACAGGGCGTCGTTCACCGCGCGGGGGTCCGCGAAGCGCACTTCGGATTTCTGCGGGTGCACGTTCACGTCGACCAGCACCGGATCGATGTCCAGATAGACCACCCCGCGCGGGTAGCGACCGCGCTCGAGCACACTGCCGTAGGCCTGCGCCACCGCCAGCGCCAGCGCGCGATCGCGCACCGGCCGGTCGTTGACGAACAGGTGTAGCCCACCCGCACCCGCGCGCGCCGTCTCGGGTCGACCCAGGAACGCCTCTACCGATAGGGGTCCACGCGCGCCCGCGCAGCGTGTGAGATCGCCGTCGCCCACCACCTGCGCCACGCGCTCGGCGCGACCCGGGGCACTCAGCCACTCGCGCACCGGCCGACCGTCGCGCACCAGCGTGAAGCTGACGTCGGGGCGGGCCAGTGCGGCGGCCTCGACCACGTCGGTCACGTGCCCGGCCTCGGTGCCGGTCGAGCGCAGGAACTTCCGGCGCGCGGGCACGTTGAAGAACAGATCACGGATCGTGACGCGGGTGCCGACCGGGGACCCCGCGGGCCGGGTGGTCGCCGTCGCGCCACCCTCGATCGTCAGCTCGATGCCCGCGTCGCTCTCGCGCGAGCGCGTGATCAGGGCGAAGCGGCTGACCGACGCGATGCTGGGCAGGGCCTCGCCACGGAAGCCGAAGGTGCGGACCTGCCCCAGCTCGACCAGCGATGCGATCTTGCTGGTGGCGTGGCGCTCCACCGCCAGCGTGGCGTCGGCCTCGCTCATGCCCCAGCCATCGTCCAGGACCTCGATCAGGCCAACCCCGCCGGCGGCGATCTCGACCTGGCAGTGGCGCGCGCCCGCGTCCAGCGCGTTCTCGATCAGCTCCTTCACGGCGCTGGCGGGCCGCTCGACCACCTCACCTGCGGCGATCTGGTTCGCGAGCTCGGGGGGCAGAATGCGGACGGTCCCCACGTCGGCGCCTCAACCTTCTTGGCTCGGGCTCGGTTCCGCGTGGGTCAGCACCTGGCGGGCCGAGCGGCGAGTCACGGCCAGCGCGCCCATGCCCAGCACCGCCAGCTGCAGCCCCAGGCGGAAGCGGAACGTCCACCAGTGCTTGAGCCGCACCAGCTTGTCGAAGTCTGCGGCCGAGATGGCCTCGGGGCGCTGCTCGAGCCCGCTCTCGGCGATGGCGTCGATCACGCGGCCGCGCACCGGTTGATACAGTGCGTAGCCCACGATCAGCACCGCGACGTTGGCGGCGATCACCTGCAGCGCAAACCAGGGCGAGGCGCGCCGCGCGAACAGCGCCTTGCTGCTGATCGCGACCAAGAGCGCGCCCAAGATGACCTGCGCGATGCCCACCGGAAGCGCCTTCTTCGACACGGTGATCACGCCTTCGACGAACGCGCGCGACAGCACGTTGCTCACCGGGTCGCCGCGCAACGAGCTGAAGGCCGACGAGAAGGGATTGCGCACGATCTCGATGGCGGCGAAGCCCTCGGCGGCGGCCGTCATCCCCGACAGCCACAGCGTGACCAGGGCGATCACCAGATAGATCGGCCGCTTCGGTGCGCTGTCGTCGCTTGGGTCCGCCACGCTGAAACTCCGGGTAGCATGCCTCGGCCGGTGCGGCGAGGCAGGCCAGTCACAGCATGCCCGAGCGCCGGGCGGCCTCCTCGATGCCGCCCCCGGTCCACGAGTCAGCGTCGAGCACGTCGGTGGCGGCGGCCTTCACCTCGTCGGGGGCCTGGCCCATGGCGAAGCTTCGCCCGGCGGCCGCGAGCATCGAGGTGTCGTTGATCCAGTCGCCGACGGCCACGGTCTCTTCCAGGGTGACCCCATAGTGCTCGGCGATGCGCACCAGTGCCGTGGCCTTGCTCACGCCGGCGGCGCGCACCACCATCCCCCAGTCGGCGTCCAGCTCGCGCCGCGACACGGCGAAGAACCCGATCTGGATGTGAGTGCCGACGCGCTCGAAGATCCGGGTGGCGGCGCCGCGGATCTGCTCTTCGTCCCCCAGCGAAACCAGGGCTGCCACCGAGCTGTCGTCGGAAAAGTGGCTCGGATCGAGCACGCTCGGCAGGCGGACGGACTTCTTCGACCAGAGCCCCACGAACGGCAGAAACGGGTCACCCCGGGGGTCGTGAAGGATCGAGTCCTGCGAAAACAGGAAGGTGATCGGGTCGAACTCTTCGATCACCGAGAGCAAGGGCTCGGCGGCGTGGGCCTCGATCGGGTGCGTGGCCAGCGGTGTGTCGTCTCGGCTGTCCACCACCTGGCTGCCGTCCAGGCAGCCCACGGCGCCCTCGACCCCCACGGCGCGAGCGATCTCGCGGGTGCCCGAGTACATGCGGCCGGTGCACACCGACACGTGGATGCCGCGCCTGCGCAGCTCCACCAGCGCTCGTAGGTCCGTCTCGTGCACCTGCCCGCTCGAGTCGAGCAGGGTACCGTCGAGATCGGTGACGAGCAGCTTGGAGCGGGTCAGCTGGCTGCTACCGGATAGACGGACACGCGCTTCTTGGTCTTCGTCGCGTGCTCGTAGGCGACCACGCCGTCGACCAGTGCGAACAGGGTGTAGTCGCGACCCACCCCGACGTTCTTGCCGGGAGCGATGGTCTGGCCGACCTGGCGCACCAGGATGCCGCCCGCGCGGATCGCTTCACCGCCGTAAACCTTCACCCCGCGGTGCTGCGCGTTCGAGCCGCGACCGTTGCGAGTGGAACCGCCACCTTTTTTGTGTGCCATCGTTCAGCCTCAGCCCTGGATGCCCGTGATCTTCACCGCAGTCAGCTCCTGACGGTGGCCCATCTTGCGGTGGTACTTCTTGCGGCGCTTGAACTTGAAGGTCGTGATCTTCTCGCCACGACCCTGCTCGACGATCTCGCCGCTGACCTTTGCGCCAGCGAGAGTCGGCTTGCCCACCTTGAGGCTGTCGCCCGAGAGCATCAGCACCTCGGTGAACTCGACCTTGGTGCCAGGATCGCCCGCGAGCAGTTCCACCACGACGGTGTCGCCCTGAGCCACTCGATACTGTTTTCCGCCGGTGCGGATGACTGCGGTTGTCATCGGAAGGGCGCGGACCCTAGCTCGCAGGCCCGGGCCCTGCAAGAGATGAGCGGATTTTCAGGGTTGGCGCTCGGCGGGGCGCTTCCGGCCGCGAGGCCGATTTGTGCTTGCCCCGATTGTTGAGTGGAACTATACAACCGGCAGCGGTGGCCGCGGCGCTTCGTGCCAGGGAGGCCCCAAGAAGGAAAAGCGATGATTTCGTTCGAACCGACCGAAGATCAGAAGCTCATCACCGGGACCGTCTCGGACTTCGCGAAGTCCACGCTGGCGCCGCGCGCGCGCGACTTCGAGAAGGCGCAGGCGGTCGACACCGCCGCCCGGCGAGCCGTGCACGAGCTGGGGCTGAGCCTGGCCGCGGTGCCCGAGGCCCTGGGCGGACAGGGCCTGGGGCTGATCACCGCCACGCTGATCAACGAAGAGCTGGCCTACGGCGATCCGGCCGCACCCTTCGGCCTGCCCGGGTTCGGCGCTTTTCTGATCGCCGCGCAAGAGCTTGGCTCGGACGCGCAGGCCCAGGCGCTGATCGCCCCGTTCGCGGATCCCGCCGCGCACGACCGCTTCGGCGCCGTGGCCTGGAGCGAACGGAAACCGAACCGCGCGCGGCCGGGGTTCGTCACCACCGCCAAGAAGGTCAGCGGTGGCTGGGAGCTGACGGGCGCCAAGGCCTTCGTCGGCAACGCCGATCTCGCCGAGTCGGTGATCGTATTCGCTCAGGTCGACGAGCAGGCGGGCTGGAACGGGGTGGGCGCGTTCGTGGTGAGCAAGGCCAACCCGGGCCTGCGCGTCGCCGGTCGCCACAAGACGCTGGGGCTCGAGTGCGGGCACTTCGGCGAAATCGTGCTCGAGGGCGCCAAGGTCGCCGACACCGATCGGCTCGAGGGCCGCGGCGATTTCGTGGCCGCGTGCACGCGCTTCTTCGCCAAGTATTCGCTGATCGTCGCGGCCCGTCAGGTGGGCCTGGCGCGCCTCGCCTTCGACGTGTCGCGCGAGTACTGCGACATCCGCAAGGCGTTCGGCAAACCCATCGGGCACTTCCAGGACATCGCGTTCACCCTGGCCGATCGTCACATGGATGCCGAGAGCGCGCGCGAGCTGGTCCGACGCGGCGCCTGGGCCTGGGACGCCGGCAAAGAGCAGGGCAAGTGCTTGCTGGCGACGGCGCAGGCCGTGGCCCACGCGCATCAGGTGGCGATGCGCTGCGCCGACGACGCGGTGCAGCTGCACGGCGGAGCCGGCTTCATGCGCGACGTGATCGTCGAGAAGCTGATGCGCGACGCCAAGCAGATGGCCCTCTGCGGCGCCTCGGCCGAGCAGATGGACCAGCTGGCTGCCGCGGTGGAGCTGGGCCTTCCGCTCGACCCCGCGCTGGTCTGGCCCACGCCCGAAACCCAGGCCGTACTGACTTGAGCGAAGACCAGGAGAATCGACGATGATCGACTTCGAGCTGAATACTCAACAGCGCATGCTCAAGGAAGCCCTGCACGACATGGGCAAGAGCGTGATCCGCCCCCAGAGCCTGGGCTGGGATCGCGAGAAGACCATCGACCTGGGCTTCTTGCGCAACTTCTACATGATGAGTCAGTCGCTTCGCGGGGAGAACAACCCGATGGAGGACTTCAACGAGGGGCCGAAGAATCGCGACCCCGGCAAGCCCGTGCAGACCAACCGCACCGCAGCCATGGGCGCGGAAGAGCTGGCCTGGGCCGACGCCAGCATCATGCTCAGCCTTCCGGGGCCGGGCCTGGGCGGCCCCCCCATTCGTGCCAGCGGCACGCCGGAGCAGAAAGAGCGCTTCTTCTCCATCTTCCGCGACATGTCCGACGAGCTGCGCTGGGGCGCCTACGGCTTGACCGAGCCGGGTGCGGGCAGCGACGTCGCGGCGATTCGCACCAGCTGCAAGCGGGATGGCGACGCGTACATTCTCAACGGTCGCAAGTGCTACATCACCATGGGCGGTCGCGCGTCGTGGGTGGTGATCTTCGCCACCGTCGACCCGGCACTGGGGCGTGCGGGGCACCGTGCCTTCGTGGTCGAGAAGGGCACACCGGGCTTCTTCGTCGGCAAGATCGAAGAGAAGATGGGCCTGCGCGCCAACGAGACGGCCGAGTTGGTGCTGGAAGACTGCCGCGTGCCGGCCGCAAACCTGCTCGGGGGCGAAGAGAAGTACCAGACCAAGGAAGGCTTCATGACCGCCATGAAGACCTTCGACAACACGCGCCCGCTGGTGGCGGCCATGGCCTGCGGCATCGGGCGTGCGGCCTATGAGTACGCCCGGGACTTCGTCAAAGACAACTACGTGCTCGGCCGACCGATCCCCCGCTATTCGGCCATCGCCGAGCGGCTGGCTCGCGTCGGTCGCAATCTCGAGGCAGCGCGCATTCTCACCTGGAAGGCGGTGTGGATGGCCGACCACCACTTGCCCAACGCCAAAGAGGCCAGCATGAGCAAGGCGCTGGCGGGCCAAGCGGCCATCTGGGCCTGCATCGAGGCGATCGAGATCTGCGGCGCTCACGGCACGCTGTCCGAGGACCACGCGCTGCTCGAGAAGTGGTTCCGCGACATCAAGGTGTACGACATCTTCGAGGGCACCGGGCAGATCCAGCGCATCGTGATCAGCAAGCGCCTGCTCACGGACCTGCGGGCGTTCTGAGCGGCGCCGCGCGTCGGCCCGCCCTCAGTCGCAGGCGTAGGTGCCGCCCGGCTGCGGCGTGCCGTCTTGACTCGAGTCGCACAGCGCGGCCATCTGGGCCTCGATGGCGGGGCTCGGCGCCGTGCCGTGCAGGTACTCGGACGTCGGGTGCCAGGCGGCATCGGGGTACCAGAACAGCATCAGCACTCCGGCGTCGGGCGGGCCGCCGTCGGGGCGCGCGAGCCGATTGCGCACCGGCAGCGAGATCTGGTCATCGATGGCGGGGCAGCCCAGGCTCGGCCGCGCCCAGCCGCACTGGGAGACGTAGGCGTCGCCCACCGGCGACCACGGGTGCATCACGATGTCGCGGGTGCAGATGGCGTCGTTGAAGCCGGGTTCGAGCCCCTCGAGGCGGAACGACGGGCCGAAGGTGCCGCTGTACGTTCCCGCCGAGCGCGCCAGGCCGAGGCTGGACTGGTTCGAGCCCGACACGTTGGAGAACGTGATGGCGTGGGCGAGATCCACGCCGTCGGTGGACTTGCGACCGTGAGCGACTCGCAGGTTCCAGAGCAGCGCACCGGCCGAAAGATCGTAGACCCACTCTCGCTTCTCGGCAGAATGAAGGCGGAAGTCCGCGATGGCGTACTCCGACCGACGTGTTGCGCCCCAGGCCCAGGCGTTCTCGTAGATGGTCAAGGCGTCTGCCGCCAGGCTCGGGTCGATGCCGTCGGCCTGAAGCCTGCCGGGGGTGGTCAGCGCTGCCTGCAGCGTGAACTCGCCCTCGCTGCCCGCCTTGCCGTCCACGACGACGAAGTAGTTGCCCGGCGGGAGCCACGCCCCCACGTTGGTCGCGTGCGCGTCGAGGCAGCTCGCGGCGGCGTCCGCGCCCAGCAAGAGCAAGAAGCCGCCGCTGGGCCCGCTGGTCATCGCGACCGAGAGGAACCCTTCTTCGGGCAGCGTGACGCGATGGACCACCTCTGCCCCCGACAGGTCGCGGCTCGCCGCCGCCGGGCAGGCGTAGGCATCGAAGGCGTTTCGGCTCGCGCCCAGCGTGCTGCCACTCTGCGTGGTCGGCAGGGTCTCGACGCAGACCACGTCTGCGCACGGCGAGGTCTGCCCACCCGTCGCGCCGTCGTCCTTCGCCGAACAGCCCGAGGTCGACCCCACGACCAGGGTCGCGAGCACCACGAGGGAAGCCTGCCGGATCATGCCCCCCAGCCTACCCACATCGGCCCGCGGGTTCACGCCGTGTGAGCGAGCTCGTGTGAGCGAGCTCGCGGCAGCCCCCCCGCAACACGATTCAGGCGAGTGGGACCAGCTTCGAGCGGCGGATGGTCCGATCCCGGGTCAGAAGCGGGAGCTTGTGAACCACGCTGGTGGCAGCGATGATCTCGTCCGCCGGGTCGCCCTTCACCACGACCTTGCCGCGCAGCGAGCCCAAGAGCTCGCCCGAAGCCCGCTCCCACGCGACGAGCTTGGCGACAGGCTTGGCGCGCTTGGTGATGATGATCCCGTCCGCATCCACCTGATCCAAGAGCGCCAGGCACCGTTCCTTGAATTGCGACGCGGGCAAGGTCTTCGGCATGACCTCGGGAAACTAGCCCGCCGTGCTAGACACCTGCTCGTGCGCTCCCTCGCCGACATTCACTGGCCGACCTGGAAGGCCAAGGACCTGGCCACCCTCTTGTTCGTGGTGCGTGACGCAGAGGTGCTGCTGATCCGCAAGAAGCGCGGCCTGGGCGCGGGCAAGATCAACGGCCCCGGGGGTCGCGTGCACGCGGGCGAGGCGTTGATCGATGCCGCGGTGCGCGAGGTGATCGAAGAGGTGTGCGTCACGCCCCACGACATCAGCGAGTGCGGCGTGCTCCGGTTCCAGTTCGTCGACGGCTACTCGATTCACGTGCACGTCTTCCGAGCAGAAGGCTGCTCTGGCGAGGCGGCCGAGACCGACGAGGCCATCCCGCTCTGGACCCCTCTCGACCGCATCCCTTACGACGAGATGTGGGCCGACGACCGCATCTGGCTGCCGCTGATGCTGGCGCGTCGCCGTTTCGACGGGCGGTTCGTCTTCGACGGCGACGCGATGCTCGATCACGTGATCGACGTGTGACTCAGGGCACCACCGCCTCGCAGCGGAAGAACTCGAAGCTCTCGCACACGCAGCCGGGCTCTCCACCCTGGCACTTGCAATCGGGGCCGCAGGTGCAGTCCACGCCGGCGTAGCTCGGGACGCAGTCCTTCCGGGTCAGGCAGGCGGCCTCGCTCTCGACCTCGCCACAGGTCTCGGTGGCGGACGGCAAGCAGCTCTTCTTGGTGGCGTCGCAGTTGAAGCCGGCCAGGCAGTCGCTCTCTTTGTCGCACTTCGTCGCGGCGGTGCACTGCCCCGAGCCGATCAGGCAGAACTGACCCGCGCTGCAGTCCGCGTGGGCCTTGCAGCTCGCCGCGTCCTTGCTGGCCGAGCCGTCGGCGGCAGAGTCGGCGCCGCCGTCTGCCGAGTCGTTCGGGTTCGAATCGTGCCCCGATGCGCATTCGGTGTCCTCGTCGTCGAACGGCTCGTTGCCGTTGTCGTTGGACTCGATGTGACACCCCGCCGACAGCACGCTTCCCAAGAACATCGCCACGAACCACCTCGACATGATTTCCTCCGGTTGTGTGGAGGCATCAGCAACCGGCGTGCCGTCGAGTCCAATCGAGCAGTTGCGCCAGCGTGCCGGCGCTCTCGGCGGTGCGCACCCCGCCGGCTGGCGGGGCGGCGCCCTCCATCACCAGCGCTGGCCCTTGGGCGCGCCCTTCAGCGGCACCAGGCCCGGGATGGGCTCGTTGGGGATGGTCGCCGAGATCTTGTCGTACAGCTCTTTCATCGCGCCGAAGCGCTCGGGATCCGACTTGGAGAGGTCGTTTTCTTCCTTCGGATCTTTCACCACGTCGAAGAGCAGCCACTCGGCGCCGTCGCCCAGCTCGATGATCTTCCAGCGTTCGTCGATCACCGCGCGGCGCCGATCCATGATGTCGCAGCGCGGCAGCTCGGTGACCACGGGGCGAAGCTCTGCCGGGGCCCCGAACACCTCGGGGACCAGGCTCTTGCCGCGGAACGGCGGATCGTGTGGCAGGCCCATCAAGTCGGCGAAGGTCGGCGCCAGGTCGATGTGCCCGCGCGGCGTCTCGATGCGGCGCGGCTCGGCGCCCGGCACGTGGATGATCAGCGGGACGCGCACCAGGCTCTCCCACACGTCGTAGGCGTGGCGGAACCGACCGCGCTCACCGAAGCCCTCGCCGTGGTCGGCCGAGATCACGATGGCCGTGTCCTTGCCCCAGGGCTGCTTCTGCGCCCAGTCGACCAGGTCGCCGACCCACTTGTCGGTGTAGTGGACCTCGCTGTCGTAGAGCGCGCGGATGTCGAGCCCCCAGTCGGGGTGGCCCTTGTGCTTGAAGTACGTGTAGTGCGGATCGAGGAAGTGGTAGTACGCGAAGAAGCGCTTGCCGTTCTCTTGGCTCACGTTCTTCGGCACGCTCAGCATGGTCTTGGCCAGCTGGTTCAGCGTCTCGCTGGTGATGTCCTCCACCCCGTGAATGTCGAGCTCGGTGCCGGGCAAGAGCCGGTAGTCGTCGAAGCCCTGGTTCATACCCATGATGGGCTTGAAGTAACCGTGGCCGTGTCCGGACAGGGTGCGGTGGCCGGCCTTCTGTGCGCGCTCGCCGAAGAACAAGTTGTCGGGGCCCCAGAGCGTGAAGAAGAACGCGTCGCGCTGCATCTCGCTCGGGTACTTGCCGACCAGCGCGGGGGCCACGCTCTTCGCGGTGTAGCTCGAGAGCGAGTAGCTGCGTGGGTAGAGCGCGCTCTTCTTGGCGAACGCCTCGAGCCAGGGCGCAATCGGGCGCGAGTAGCCCGACCACGGCATGTCCCAGCGCAGGCTGTCGATCAGGATGAACAGCACGTTGTACGGCGGGCGTGCCTTCGGCGCGTCGACCGCCGGCAAGAGCCTCGGGCCCGCCACCGACGCGATGGGCGCGGCCCCGGGCGGAGCCACTTCGAGCCCCGTCTCGCGGGGCGGGGTGCTCGGGCTCTTGGAACAGGCCCAGGCAGCCAGCAGGGTCACGGCGGACAAACGACGCACGGGACGGGAATTGTGACCCGTCCCGGGCGTGGTGCGGCAAGTTTCGGTCACACCCGGCTATTCAAGACCGCGCGCTCGATGCCGGCTTTGGCTTCGCTCGCTTCCTTCAGGAAATCGAATGTGGACTTGATGATCTCCCGCGCTCCCTGCTCTTCGTCGCGCAGATCGTCCATGCGCCGCTTTGCCTCCGCGCTCCTGTGATCGGCCTCGGTGCTCGCGATCTCAGCCAGCTTCCCCTCGTGGCTTGCGTTCGCAGCCCACAGCTCGGTTCCGCCCTCGACACCGGCCGAAGCGCCCTTCAGGCCCGCGCCCCACCCCTGGTTTGCCCCGCCAATTGCTACTCCCCCGCCCGCAATTTGCAGGCCGCCGGACGCGATCTTGCCGTACGCGGCGCGCTTGGCGGCGGCGAGGACGTGATCTGCTTGCTCGCGCAGCTTGGACACTTGTCGCTCCTCATGAGCGCGCAAGTTGTCCTCCTCGGAGTGCCGCATCTGGCGTACGTTGGCTCGCTTGTCGTGACCGTGCTTCAACATCATTGCGGCCACTTGCGCATTCACGTCGCCACCCAGCTCGGCAGCCAACGCCGACTCGGACTGCCACATGGCAAGCGTGCTCGATCCCGAATTGTTCACACCGTTGGTTGACATCGTCTTCTCCTGGTCTCCGTGTCCGTTCATGCCCGCAAGATGACCGCTTCGAACGTGGACGCCTGGATTTGACCAACGCTGTTCGAGAGCGACCGGTTTCGGTTCTGGTTTTCCGCATGGTCTTCCATGTCGACGAGGAGCTCGTCGATCAAGCGCTGATAAGCGTGCATCCGATTCAGAGTCTCCTGAAGCGTCGCCGCGTGGCGCAGCTCCTGGGCTTGTCGTTTGCCCTCGTCGAGAAGTTTGAATCCCTCGTTCATGTCCGAGGCTCCCTTGAGCACGCCCGCGCCTGCTGTGAGGAACGTGACCGCGCTGTCGCCACCCGCCGCGCCAACCAACGCCGATGCAGCGATGTTCATGCCGACGCGGACCCAAGGCGCGGCGTCCTCGCCGACTACGTCGGCAATGATGTTGGTCCTCGCGTCCAGCTCGCACACGAGGAAAACCCCGGCAGCCAACGGCGCGAGTGCGCCACCACTCCCGACTGCCGCGGCCACCGCACCGGCCTTGGCGAGCAGCCCGACCACTTCCATGAACTCCGGATTCTCGAGGCAGTTCTCTTTGAAGCTGTCGAATAGCTCCTTGGCCTCCGCCTTGACCTCGTCCCACGCTTTCTCGGCATCCGGGCCGTTGGTTGCGAGGGCGATGGCGAGCTTCGTGTTGAATGCAGCCAGGTCGGCGGAGAAGGCCAACGCGCCTCTGGTGAAGCCTTCGATCTTCTTCTCCAAGGAGGGACTCATCGTTACGGTCGCCACTAGTTTTCCAACCACCGATCCGACGGCGCCCCCGACCGAGCTGGCGATCTTCCCGAGCAGCCCCTTCTTCTTCTTCTTCTTCCCCGCCTGCTGCGCACGACGAATCGCGTCGGCGATCAGCTTCATGTACTTCTCGAGTTGTTCTTGGAGCTTCGTCCCGGCATCGCGTAGCTCGCGTTCGGTGTGCGCCGTCGAGGTTTGGTTGATGCGCTCGAGGATGGCCATCATCTCGCCCATCGGGTCCGAAGGGTTCAAGGCCTCCAGGGTGGGGAGCGGGAGCCCGTTGGACTCGGCGGGTAGCGCCGTCGGTGCGGGCGCTGCGACCGGCGCCGTGGTCGGGCCGACAGTGGTCATGGTGATCACGGCGTTCTCCTCTCGTTTGCGATCTGGTGCAGAAGTGCCGCATCTTCCGCGCATGTCTCGGCTTCATCGAATGCAAGGTCGGCTTCGTCGGAGCGCCCGAGCTGCTCGAGAGCTCGGGCGCGACCGAGGTGGCACCAGGCCGACTGCGGCACCAGCGCGCTGCCGATCGAGTAGCGGGCTGCGGCCATCGGCCAGTCTCCACACCGTTCACGGGTGACTCCGAGCCCGACCCACGCGCGCTCGTCTCTGGGAGCGAGCACGGCTAGCAGCCCGAAGAAGCGTTCGGCGGACTTCAGGTCGTCGTTTTCGAGTGCCTCGTAGGCACTCGCGTAGACGCGCTCGGTCAGCACCGACAGCGACGTTGCTCGCGACACGCTCGGAAACCCGGTGTGCATCTGTCACCTCCCGATGTTCGCCGCAATCGAGTCGGTGCCCTTGTTGAGGGCGGAGATGAGGTTGGTCGCGAGCTGAATTGCGGTCTGCCGCGCCGACATGGTCGATTGGAGCCCGATCATCTCGAGCTGGGCGCTCGATTCGAGCTGCTTCATCATGTTGTTGACGTACTCTTTCGAGGCGCCGACTTCGGCGGTGAAGTAGAGGCCGTCCGCCACGAACATGATCTGACCCTTTTCGTTCAGATCCTTCTCCATCTGAGCGCCGAGCTTCGGGTCGATCGCCTTGATCTCCTCGATCGCTGCCTTGATGTTCTTCTCGTACTCGGCTTCGTCCTTGCCGACCTCGTGCTTGGTGCCCACCAGCCCTTTTTTGCCCTTGTCGTCCTCGAGCTTCTCCAGCTCGTTTTGAATCTTCATCAGCGCCTTGCGCACGCCCTCGATGTTCTTCTGCTTCTGAAACACGCCGTTGATTTGGTCGTCCAGGCTAGTGAGGCGCGTCTGCAGGTACATCATCAGGCCCTCGGAAGTGAGTGCGTTGGGGTTCGAAGTGTCGATGAGACTCGGGGTCGTTGACGTGGGCATGAGCGGGTTGATCTGGGTCATGGTCGTTTCTCCTGTTTCTTCGTGTGGTGATCAGGCGCGAATCGCGCCCAGGGCATGGCTGTAGCTGGGCGCGCGCTTCGGGGCGCACGCCGCGTCGATCTCTTCGAGAAGGTCGCCGTCGGCGCTGACCAGCGTGTTGCCATCGAGTTGTGCAAACGCGGCACGCACGCGGGACCACGTTTCGTCTTGCGCGCTGAGAGTTGCTGCGCACTGCTCCAGCGTGGATTTCAGGGTCTCCGAGAAGTCGTCGGTCATGGGGCTCTCCGTTCACGAGCCCCCTCGGCACACACCGCGCCGCAGTTGCCTCTTTTTTTCGGGGGGGGGGGGGGGGCGTGCGTTACTGCCCCGGTTCTGGCGATACGGCGGGCCAGCGCGCCCCTTGCGCTGCATTCTCCCGTCGCTGTGTGGCCGGTCCGCAAATCTCGCCGTCGGAGGAATTTCTGCGCAACTCATCCCTTGCTCGGGCCGATGGGGGGCACATGACGACCCGCCGCCATGCACCCATTGCCGCTGCCTTCCTGGCCCTGACTCTCTCTGCCTGCGCTTCATTCGTCGACGGCGACGCCCACGAAGCCGACGCTCGGGACAACCGCCCGAGGACGCCGGGGGGCATCCCCTACACGAAGGTCTGCGCCCGCACGCAGTGTCAAACCGAGTGCCAGGCCGAGCAGGCCCAGGAGTGCTCGGAGTGCAACTCCGCCTGCTGGGCCGTGATGACAGGAGGCGGCTCCACGAGCTGCGTCTCCACCTGTGCTTACGCCTGTACACCCAATTGTGGGTACTGCTCGGACGACAGCCCGTGCGTCCAATCGAAATACGACTTCGACTACCCGTGGGAGCCCGACGCGACGAGCACCAACACGTGCACCCTGGCAGGAGCCTGCCTGCGAGATCCAGGCTGGTGCGCTAACGACTCGGTGACGCTGGACCCTGAAAAGGCTGTGCAGTACTACTCGTGCAAGCAGTCGCACTGCGACCCGCTCGATTTCTTGGGGTGCCTTCCTCCAGGCGGCGACCTGGGCAGCAAGGCGCGCGCCTCCGGTTGCTGGGACGGGTTTCCAGACGACCCGTTGACTCACCTGAACGGCTGGTCCCAGCTCCTCCGGCCCGAGGTGCAAGAGACCCTTGCTTGGTGCTACTCGCTGGGCGATTGCGCCGAGGTTCACGCCTGCGAGGAGGGCGCTCGGTACCCGTACCCGTGAGCCAGTTCACCTCCCGCCCGCTTTCCGGCTATGCTGGGCGCTCCGATGCGCCGTCCGACCCTCGCCTGGGCCCTGGCCCTCGCTCTCGTTGCTGCCGGCGGCGTTGCCCTGACCGGGGCCGATGTCGAGGCGCAGCCGAAGAAGGGTCAGAAGGTCAAGAGGGTCTGGAAGAACGGCAAGCTGGTGCCGGTGGAAGATCCCGCGGCCGAGGCCGACCCGAAAGAGGACCCCAAGGCCGCTGCCAAGGACGCCAAGGAACCCAAGGCCGAGGCCGCCAAGGAGTCCAAGGGTGGCGCCGACAAGCCGAAGCCCACCTCCGGGTCCCCGTCGGTGCTCGAGACCAAGAGCGAAGGCGATGGCGGCGTGAAGACCTACAAGTTCGGTCCGGTCGAGGTCGAGGGCCGGCTCAAGTCCCCGCAGGTCGTCTATTTCATGCGCCGCGTCCGCGCAGAGTTCGCCGCCGGCGCGCTCGGCCACCGCTCGTTCATGCGCGAGCTGAGCGACACCCGGCGAAGCCCCGCAGTGAAGTGAGAGGTATCGATGGCATTGCCCGCTGCACTCCCCGTCGTTCTTCGCACCGCCGCCGTCTGGGGCACCACCGTGATCGCTTTGCGTCAGCTGGGTGGGGGCGAGTCGTTCGCCTTCGGTGACTTCAAAGAGGCAACGCTGCCCAAACCCGACGGCAGCCCCATGCCCGACGTGCCGGTGCGCGCGGTGGCGGGCGGCTGGGAGCTCGATGCGCGGGGCGCGACCGGCGGCGTGGTGTTCTTGCGCGGTCGTCGCGAAGATCCGGCGCTGCTCGGGCGGGGTGGCGCGCCGGTGCCGATCGTCGCCGGCGACTTCGGCGTGGTGCAGTACGGCACCTTCAGCGTGTTCTTCCAGTTCGCGAACATGCCCCCGGCGCTGCGCAGCAAGCAGCGGGTCGAGTGGGGGCTGATCTTCGCGTTCATCTTCTCGATCGTGGCCATCTGCGGCGGGCTTGCCATGGTCTGGGCGATCACCACGCCGCCGGCGATTCCGAAGCCGCTCGAGCTGACCAGCGCGGCCGAGCTGGCCGTGCAGTTCAACCTGAAGGACGAACCCGTCGAGCCCGAGAAGACCACCGGCAAAGACCAGGACTCGGACAAGGGTCAGGGCATCAAAGACCCCGGCGCCAAAGACAAGAAAGACATGGGCGGGGGCAAGAAGATCAAGGGCGCCGAGGGCGCACTGGGCAAGAACGGGCCGGCGGACAAGACCGAGCTCAAGGGCGAGATCAAGAGCGGCCTGGGCGGCATGTCCGAAGTACTGAGCAGCGAGGTCGGCGACGAGGTGCGAAAGACGCTCGGCACCATCAGCTCGGTCGCCGACGCGCTGGGCGGGTTGCGATCGGACAACATCGTGCTCGGGCGCGGCACCGGCACCGGTTTGAAGGGCGGCGGTCCCGGCGGTGGCGGCGACGGCGAAGGCGTTCCGTTTGGCTCGGGTACCCTCGACACGGGCTGGGGGCCGGGCAAGGGCGGCGGCTTCGGCTCGGGCAGCGGCGGCCCCGGCGGTCGCGGCTTGGGGGGCTTCGGCAAGGGCGGCAAGGGCGGCGGAGACGGCTCGGGCTCGGGCTCGGGCTCGGGGCCCGGCGAGAAGAAGGTCGACGGCAAGACCGCGTCCACTCCCGGTCAGGGCCTGACGCCGGCGCAGATCTCCCGCGTGGTGATGTCGCGCTACGGCGCGTTCCGCGCGTGCTACGAGTCCGCGGCGTCGTCGAACCCGAACATGCAGGGCAGCGTCAGCATTGCATGGAGCATTTCCGCCGGCGGCTCGGTGGCCGGCGCCAGCGTCGGAAGCTCGTCGCTGGGCAACCCCCGCGTCGAAGGCTGCATCGTCCGCCAGTTCAGTCGGCTCAGCTTCCCCACCGCGGACAAGCCCACCAACGCCAGCTGGACGTTCAGCTTCAAGCCCAGCAAGAAGTGAGCGGTTCGGCCCGGCTTGGCCCGACCCGGCTCTGTGCCTTGAGCGCTGGCACGGGCGTGGCATACTTCGGTTCCGGCTTCACACCCAGGGGTTCGAATATGCCGAAATCACCGCTGATCGTGTCCCGTGCCTTGGGGTCGCTCGCCCCCGCCCGTTGGGGGGCCCTGCCCACGCGTCTCGCGCTGGCGGGCCTGCTGGCCCTGTTCGCCGTGGGCTGCGGCAAAGAAGAAGAGCGGCGCACGCTCGAGCCGATCCAGCTGGGCATGACCAAGGGGATGAACCCGACCTTCGAGAGCGACGAAGAGAGCATGTACGAGGTGAAGAAGGCGGTCGCATTCCCGATCCGCGCCCCCTCGGCCGACGAGCAAGCCGCGCTGAACGGCAGCCCGGTGGCGCCCTATCCGTCCAAGCCGTGGCTGCTCGCCAGCGATCTCGACGTTCAGGTCAGCTGGACCATCACCAACCTGGACGAAGAGACCCACAACGTCGAGCTGCTGATCGACCCGTGGAACGAGTTCGGTCGCTACTGGCCCGGCGCGTCCATCACCGACGTTCAGGCCGCCGAGCAGACGCCCAACCTGTCGGGCTACGACGTGCTGATGGAGCTGCCGGGCACCAAGAGCGGGCGGACCTCGCGCAAGCACGGCCTGCTCACGCACCAGGACATGCGCGAGCTGAGCATCGACTTTGCGACGGCGATGAACATCTTGGCGACCGCGCCGCCGCCCGACCCGACCCTCGAGGCGGAAGACAACCCGACCACCGGGAACATCAACCACGCCTTCGCCGTCGAGAAC
The DNA here is from genome assembly GCA_023150915.1 of Polyangiaceae bacterium. Lineage (GTDB taxonomy): Bacteria > Myxococcota_A > Polyangia > Polyangiales > Polyangiaceae > JADJKB01. The sequence continues at coordinate 43,286 of JAKLKA010000017.1, read as the reverse complement.
CGTTCGGACAAGGATCTGCTGATCAAGCACCTGATTCCGCAGACCATCGCCGGGCTCACGGGCTTCGACGTGGGGCTTCGCACCTATGAAGAGGCCAACGTGGCCATCGAGATCTTGGTCGAGATCGTGGACAAGGGCAGCGGCAAGGTCGTCCAGCGTGACGAGAACGACCCGCTGATGCCCGAGCCTACGCAGTTCATCACGGCCGGCAACGCCCCGGCCTACTGAGGCGTGGCCGAGAGCTTCGACGTTGGCGCGGCGCTTCCGGCGCTGACCCGCGCGCTCGATGCCGTGGGTGTTCGCGCCGCTTTGGGTGGCGCCGAGGGCCTGACCCTCGAGCTGGACGACGCCGCGGGCCTGAGCCGTGCCGAGAGCCAGTTCGAGGCGCTGGTCGAGGCCATTCCCGAGCCGGTGTTCATCGTGGGGCTGGGTGGCCTGTCGTACGGCAACCCCGCGGCGGTCCGGCTGTTCGGTTACGACCGACTCGAAGACGCGCTGGGACAAGACCCACGCACGGTCACGCACCCCGACGACGTACCCGAGCTCGAGCAGCGTGCGCTGGCCATGTTGCTTCAGCGCCGCACGCTGCCGCCCTTCGAGTACCGCGTGTTTCGCCGGGACGGCGCGCTCTTGACGATCGAGGTCAGCTCCATCCCGGTGGACTACCAGGGCGTCCCGTCGATCTTGACGTTTGCTCGCGACGTGACCGAGCGCAAGCGGACCGAGGCGGCGCTGCTTCAGGCGGACCGCCTGGCGGTGCTGGGGTTTCTGGCGGGTGGTCTGGCGCACGCCATGAACAACCCGCTGTCTTACGTGCTCTTGAACCTGGACGAGATCGAGCGCGCGATTGGCCGCGGGGTGGACGGCCACGCCGAGCGCGAGCGCGTGCTCAAGCGTCTGCACGAGGCGTATCAGGGTGCCCAGCGCATTGCCGACGTGGTGCGCCGCATGCGCGCGCTCTCTAGGATCGACGATGACAAACGCACTCCGGTGGATGTGCGCAGCGTGCTCGAGTCGGCGCTGGAGCTGATGGGCAACGAGCTTCGGCACCGCGGCGAGCTGGTGGTCGAGCTGGGCGAGGCCCCGCCGGTGCTGGCCAGCCGCAGCCGGCTGGAGCAGGTGTTCTTGAACCTGATCGCCCACGCCTCGCAATCGCTGCCCGAGACCGGCGAGGGGCGAGTCGAGCTGATGATGCGGGGGGAAGGCGACCGAGTCGTCGTGGACGTGTACGAGTACGCGGACGTCGCCGACCAGGGCGAGATCTCCCGGATGCTCGAGCCCTTTCCCACCCCGCGCGAGGGCATGCGGCGCATGCTGAGCTTGCCGCTGTGCCGCAGCATCGTCGAGGGGCTGGGCGGCGAGATGACCGTGGACGACGAGCGGGGTGGCCTGCACGTGCGCATCGTGCTGCCGGTGGCCGGGGCCCACGCCGCCGCGGGGTCCCCGTTCCGACCGGGCGTCGAGCTGGGCACGCTGGCCCGGGTGCCGGTGCGCATCTTGGTGGTCGACACCGACGTGGCCGTGGGTTCGGCGCTGAGGTTGGTGCTGCCGGCCGAGCACTCGATCACGTGCGTGCGCGACCCGCGGGACGCCAGCGAGGCGCTCATCGCCGGCGATCGATACGACCTGGTGCTGTGCGACGCGCGGCTGCCCGACGATGGCGCGAAGCTCTTGGTGGACGAGCTCGAGGCTCAGCACCCCGAGCTGTTGCAGCGCGTGGCGCTGATGCTGGGCGAGCCGGCCACCGGGCACGACCGGCAGCTGCTCGCCCGCCTGCGCGACCAGTGCATTCACAAGCAGTTCGACCGCGACGAGCTCCGGACGCTGGTGATGTCGGCGCGGCGCGCGGCCGAAGCTCACTGACCCTTTTCGAGCAGCAGCCCCAGCACCAGCTTCTGGACGGCGCCCGGGTCGAAGCCCAGCTGCACGCGCACGGCGTTCGGCTCGACCGCGAGCTTCGCCTCCGAGATCGGATCGGGCTCGACGCCGCTGCGCACCTTGCCGATCAGCTGCTCGGCCCATTTCGCCAGCGCCTGGCAGGTGACCTCGGCGGGACACGAGAGCAGCAGCGTGGCGCGCGGGCTCGGCTCCAGGTCGATGCGCAGCGCGCCGGCCCGCACCGCGCCCAGCGGTGCTGCCAGCGCTTCGTCTTCGGCGACCCAGCGCGCGAGCCAGCCCGGCCGCGTGACGAAGGTCACTCCGATCGCGCCGTGCCCCGAGACGGCCTCGCGCAAGGTTGCGTGCGCCTCGTCGCCCAGCAGGGTGGCGCCGCGACCGTCGGCTGCATCGAGCATGGCGCGGAAGTATGCGCCCTCGCCCACGATCACCGGGCCGCCGGCGCGCACCGCGACCTCGGCGCCCGAGCCGGCGCGGTCGCGCACCGACGAGAACTCGCCGATGCGGCTGGGGGCCGGGGTGCCGCCCCGCCGAGAGAGCACCTTGGCGGCGCAGTCGATGATGCGCTCGGGGTCGAAGTCGCCGGTGGCCACGATGCCCAGCGCCGGCTCGCCGCGCTGCTCGGGAAGCGCGATGGCCAGCTCTTCGATCTGTTCGGTGGGGTCGAACCCGCAGATCTCGCTCAGCCGGCCCAGCCCCGAGATCTCGCGCCCGCCGCCGGTGAGCGCGGCGCCGAGGGTGCTCTGGCGGACCTGTCTGAGATCGACGCGCATGGCCAGCTGCGCGCCCGGGGGAAGCGCTGCCAGCGCGGGTGCGCGCCGGGCAGGTCGCACGGGCTCGGCGGCGGGGGGCGCGTGCGGCCTGGTGAACGCCCAGGCAGCGCCCACCACCGCGGCGAACAGGATCCAGAGCTCCGGACGCGTGGAGCCCGCGCTCACGTGCTCAGTCCCGTGCGTCGTCGTGGCGCCGACCCTGGCTGCGCCGGCGACCCTCTGGGCGCGGGGGGAACACGCGGCGATCGAGCGGCGAGCGCCGGCCGATCAGCGAGCGCTTCCCGCCGGGCTCGATGAAGACCTGACACAGGCCTTCCACGTCGCGGGCCTCGGACCGCCGCAGCTGATCGGAGTGCAGCGCACACAGGGCCACGATGCGATCGCCGACCAGCACCCGGCGGACGCGTTTCGCGTCGGGCGCGACCGTCGCGGTCTTCGACAAGCTCTCGCAGACTTCGCAGGGGCGTGACATCGGGCCGACGCTGGCTCGGCGCGCTCGGAAGGGCCAAGTTCCTGCGGCCCCGCTTATCGAAGCTCAGGCGGTGCACTGCCGTTCGACCCAGGCGATCACCTCTTCTTCCACCGGACGGCCCACGAAGCGCGAGAGCTGCTGGATGCCGGTGGGGCTGGTGACGTTCACTTCGATCAGCTTCTCGCCGATCAGATCGAGACCCACGAACCACAGACCGTGGGTGCGCAGGCGCTGACCCACGTCGCGCACCAGGCGGTCTTCAGCCGGCGTCAGCTCGGTGGGGCGCGCGTCGCCGCCCACGTGGATGTTCGCGCGGAAATCGTCGGCGCGCGGCACCCGCAAGATGGCGCCCAGGGGCTGACCGTCGAGCATCAGCACGCGCTTGTCCCCCGTCACCACGCCGGGCAAGAACTCTTGGACCAAGGCGAGCTCGCGCCCCTCGCGGGTGAGCAGGTCGGCCAGCGCGCGCGCGTTGCGGTCGCCGGTGGTGAGGGTGACCACGCCGGTGCCGCCGGCGCCGTCGAGCGGCTTGAGCACGGCGCGATCGCCGACGGACTTCACGAACTCGAGGATGCGCTCGGGCTCGGAGCTGACCAGCGAGCGGGGCATGTGCTCGACGAAGTGGAAGGCGAACAGCTTCTCGTTGGCGTCGCGCAGGCCGCGGGGGTCGTTGATGACCAGCGTGCGCTGTTTGACCAGATCCAGCTGCTGCGTGAGGTGCGCGTACGCCGGGTCGAAGGGCGGGTCTTTTCGGATGAACACCGCCTCGAGCCCCGCGAGATCGACCACCTCGGGCGCCCCCAGCGTGACGTGCGGCGCCTGGTCCGACACCTGGATCGGTCGTGCCAGCGCGCGGACGTCCGCGCCGTAGTTCATCAGCTGGGCCGGCTCGGCGTGCAGGCACTGGTGGCCGCGGGCCTGGGCGCCGCGCATGAAGGCGAAGCTGGTGTCCTTGTCAGGCAGCATCCGATCGGCAGGATCCATCACGAACAAGAAGCGCACGGCGTTTCGTCCCTTTGCAGACTGGTCGCGGGATCGTATCAGGTTGGGCGTGACCACGCGTCGTAGGCTTTCGCTGGGGCCGCCGGCAGCGGCCGTGCTGGCTCTTCTTCTGCTCGTGCTGCTGTCGCCGGGCACGCCTGCCCAGGGCGCCGCGCGCGCGGCCGCTGCCACCGAGAACGAGCTGGCGACGCGCGAGGCGCTGGCCCAGATGAGAGCCGGGGGCAATGCCGTGGACGCGGCCATCACCGCAGCGCTGGTGGCGGGCGTGGCCAGCCCCAGCTCGAGCGGGATCGGCGGTGGTGGCTTCGCCCTGGTGTGGGTGGCTGCCGACAAGAAGGTGACCACTCTCGACTTCCGCGAGAGCGCACCCGCTGCCGTCGACGCGGCCGCGCTCGAGAAACGGCCGCTGCCGCCGGCCGAGCGCGGCAAGCTGACGGGCGTGCCAGGCGAGGTCGCCGGGTTGTTCGAGCTGCACCGGCGGCACGGCAAGCGCGCGTGGAAGGACGTGGTGGAGCCGGCGGTGCGGGTGGCCAAGAACGGCTACCCGGTGAACCCCCACCTGGCGAGCACCCTCGCCTCGGCCGAGAAGGATCTGCGGGTCGACAGCGGCCTCGGTGCGCTCTTCTTCCCGGCGGGCAAGCCGGCGGCGGTGGGCGGCCTGATCAAGAACGAGAAGCTCGGCGCCACGCTGGCCAAGATCGCGGCGGAAGGTGCGCCGGGGTTCTATCAGGGCGCGACGGCGGCAGACCTGATCGCCGCCGCGCGCGCCCACGGCGGCGCGCTCACCCAGGCCGACCTGGATGCTTACAAGCCCGCCGAGCGCAGCGCCGTCAAGCTGAGCTGGGAAGGCCACGACGTCTACACCATGCCGCCGCCCTCGGCCGGAGGCCTGATGCTGGCGCAGACGCTGCGGTTGTTCTCGAAGGCCGAGCTGGCCAAACACCGCTGGAACACCGGGGCCTATCAGCACGTGCTGGCCGAGGGCATGCGCGGCGCCCTGGCCGATCGCCTTCGATACCTGGGTGACCCAGGCCACGAGAAGATCGACGTCGAGAAGCTGATCGCCAAAGAGCGCATGGCCGCCCGCAAGAAGACCATCGCCCTGGACCGCACGCATGCGGTTCCGCGCTTCGGCCTGGAAGAGCACGGCACGCATCACCTGGTCACGGCCGACGCCGCCGGCAACGTGGTGTCGCTGACCACCACCGTGAACCGCGCGTTCGGCACCAAGCTGACTGCGCCGGCCAGCGGCGTGGTGTTGAACGACGAGCTGGACGATTTCGCCAAGCGCGCCGACGTGGAACCCCTGGGCATGACGCAGAGCCCCAATCGGCCGCGGCCCGGCGCGCGCCCGGTCTCGAGCATGACGCCGACGCTGGTGGTCAAAGATGGCGAGGTGGTGCTCGCGCTCGGCGGCTCGGGCGGCACGGCCATCGCCACCAACGTGACCCAGCTCTTGCTCGGGCGGCTGGTGTTCGGCAAGGCGCCGGCCGAGCTGGTGAAGGCGCCGCGCTTCTACGTGCCGACCCAGGGCGCGAGCATCTTGCTGGAGAAGGGCGCGGCCCAGAGCCTGATCGACGATCTGAAGTGGCGCGGCGAGGTGGTCGGCAACATGACCTTCACCTCGAGCGGCGTGCAGATGATCGCCGTCGACAAGGGCCGCAAGCTACCCGCCTCGGACCCGCGCAAGCACGGCAGCGCGAAGGCAGAGTGAGTCGGAGAGTCCCGAAGCTCGCCGACCCCGGCTGAGTCCCGGCACGCTTGCCGAATGCGCAAGATCTCATTCGCTTCTTCGATGGTCGATCTGGGGCCCCTTTCCCGTTCGTCGGTCACGGCCTGGTGCCGCAGAAAGAGCACGCGCTGACGTCGCGCCCGCCTGAGCTTCATGCCGCTGGCGCGCCGCTTCGCGCGTGACTCAGTGAATCGACGCCACCAGCTCGGCGCTCTCGCGATCGTCGAGATCGGTGGCCACCGCATAGCCCACGCCACGCTTTTCGACCGCCGCGATGCTGTAGCCGCGCCGTGAGCCGACGTAGACCGGCATGTTGCGCACCACCCGCGGCTCGAGCGTGGCGCGGAGCGGGAACTGCGCCGAGTTGTAGACGTAGAGCGTGACGCGGTGGCCGTCGTACGAATAGCGCAGCGACGCCGCGCGCTGGTTCAGCTGCCGAACCGGGATCACGCTGGCGCCCTCCCAACGCAGGCCATATTGCTGCAGGCTGGGCACCCGCACCGGCACGCCGACCTCGGGCTCGAGCTTGTTGATCTGCGACGGCTCGACCACGTCGGGGTCACGCGACTGCACGTGATGGCTGACCAGCTCGTCGACCATCTGGTCGAGCGAAGCGGTCACGCCCGGCGTGCTGGTGGCCATGTTGGCCGAGATGCGGCCATCGGGGTGGGTGCCCTTGCCCTGCTGATCGAGCGCGCCCCACACCAAGGTGACGCCCGCCGCGGCGGCCACCGGCACGATGAAGCGCCAGGCCAGCGGCCGGCCCCGCTCGGGCTGGCGCTCTCGCTCTTCTTGCCGTTCGCGCTCGGCGCTGAGCGCCCGGGTGACGCGCTCGGCGAACTCGGTAGAGGGCTCGGCGTCGGAGCGCACCGCGCGCTGCAGGCTCAGCTTGAGCGCTCGGCTCAGCTCCACCGACTCGCGGCAGCACTCGCACTCGTCGAGGTGCGTCTCGACCTCGACCGTCTTGTCGGTGGGCAGCTCGCCATCGGCAAACGGCTCGAGCAGGGGGCTGTTGCGGCGTCGACAAGGGGCGGTCATCGCGTCACCGCCTTCTTGGCGCGAAACGCGGCAAGGCTGACGGGAGCGTCGCCCGAGCCGACCACGGCTTCGGGGCTGACGATGCCCATGTCGAGCGCGTGCTCGTAGAGGCGACCCTTGAGGATGCGACGACCACGGTGCAGGCGGCTCATGACGGTGCCGATGGGGCAACCCATGATATCTGCGATCTCGCGGTACGACATCTCTTCCACATCTGCCAGAACAACCGCCAAGCGAAACTCTTCCGGCAGCTCGTCGAGCGCCCGCCGGATCTCGGCTTCGAGCACCGGGCGCAGCGCCGTGGACTCGGGATCGCGCATCGCCGACATGGTCGACGCGCTGACCCAGCCGTCAGCCAGCGGGTCGGCGTCGGGCCCTTCGAGCACCGCCTTCTCGAGCCCACCGCGGCGATAGCGGTTGATGAAGGTGTTGGTCAGAATGCGCAGCAGCCAGGCCCGCATGTTGGTGCCCGACTCGAACTGCTCGCGGGCGCGCATGGCCTTGACCAGGGTGTCTTGCACCAGGTCTTCCGCTTCGGTGCCGTTGCGGGTCATGCGCGTGGCCACGGCCAAGAGCGCGCCGAGATGCTGGACTGCCTCGCGCTCGAACTCGGCGGTCGACGCGGGCTTCTTGGAAAGAGAAGGAAAGAGCTTCACCGGTTATTCCGAGACAACCGGCACAACATGGGCTCTATTCCTTGCGAACGCTCGTCCCGCCGGTGCGTTTCTCGAGCTCGTCGAGCCGTTCGTTCAGTCGTTTGACGTCGGCCTGCAGCTCCCGAAACGCAGAAAAGTTGGGCAATACCGCGCGGATGCGTTCGTCGATGGTGTGCTGCCACTGTTCCAGCGTCGCGCGCAGACCCTTGTTCTGATCCTTGTCGGTCACGTCTTCCTCCGGCTCTGGCTCTGGCACGGGCGGGGGCGGCTCGCTCGGCGCGCCCGGTTCCTTGGGAATGAGACGGCCGATGGGGCCCTCGCGCAGCGACGACAAGAGCTTCTCGCCCCGGTGGCGGATCAGGGCCTTGAGCGTCGCGAGGGGAATGCCGCGCGGCCGTGCCTTGAGCTCTTCCGAGATGATCAGCGCCAGCGTGACGTCGGTTTTGTCTTCCTTCGTCGCGTTGTCGATGATCTGCACCTCTTCACCCGAGCGGACCAGCTCGGCGATCTGCAGCAGCGTGACGTACCGGCTGTCCTTGGTGTCGTAGAGCTTCCGGTTCGAATAGCGCTTGATGACCCGGCGATCCGCCGAAATTCCCTCTTCTGCGCCCTCGGTCGTCATCTGTACTGGATGGTGACAAGAATGCCGCAGAGCGTCAAGCCCGGGAAATCAGGGAACGGCTTGCTCGCGGGTCGAGTCGAGCTCGGATTGGCAGAGCTCGCACACGGTATCGAGGAAGTCCGGGAAGCTCGCGCGGCGCAGGCCAATCTCGTTGATCCACGCGATGACCTCCATTTCGCCGCGGCTATCGACGTGGGCCGGGTTGAACACGAACAGCGTGGTGGCCGCCAGATCGATCCCGAAGGGGATGAGCACGCGCGGCTGGGTTCGGCTCGGCGGGCCGTAGTCCGGCACCGGGGTCTCGGCGGCCTCGAAGGTGGCGCGGGCGGCGGCCGCGTGCGCAGCCTGGCCGATGGCCGCAGTGCCCAGCAGCGTGGCGCCGTCGTAGAAGCGGGGCCAGCCGTCGTGCAGCATCAGGAACTCGCGGTAGCTGGGCGGCAGCGGTCGGCCCAGGCGCTTCTCGGCGGCCACGATCTCGGCGCCGGTCGCGCCGGGGTTCGGCTTCAGGCCGAAGTCGCGGTAGGGCGCGGTCTTCAAAATCTCGCGCTGAACTCGCTGAATGTCCCGGAGCAGAATGCGGAAATCGGCCATGCGCGCCGAACCTACGCGCGGGGCGGCACCTGGGCCCAGAAACTGACCTAAGCTCCGTCGCGTGAGCATCGAGGCGTGCGAGATCAGCGCCGGTTACGGCCGCGATGCGGTGCTGTCGGGGGTGTCGCTGGCGGCGCGCTCGGGCGAGTGGGTCGCCGTGCTGGGCCCCAACGGCGCCGGAAAATCCACGCTGGTGCGCGTGCTTTCGGGGATGCTGGCGCCCGCCGCTGGCCGCGTGTTGCTCGATGGGCGCGACCTGCAAGGCCTGGCGCGCGCCGAGATCGCGCGCTCGCTGGCGGTGGTGCCGCAAGACAGCGACGTGGCGTTCGGGTTCAGCGTGCGCGAGGTGGTGATGATGGGACGGGCGCCTCACCAGTCCAGCCTGTTGCGGGTGCGCGCCGAGGACGACCGCGCGGTCTCGAGCGCGCTCGAGCGCTGCGACATCGCCGGGCTCGCGAACCGCGCCGTTGCCGAGCTCTCGGGCGGTGAGCGCCGGCGCGTCACCCTGGCTCGGGCGCTGGCCCAAGACGCGAAGGTGCTGCTGCTCGACGAACCCGCGGCCCACCTGGACGCGCGCCACGCGGTCAGCGTCGGGGAGCTGGTCCGCGAAGAGGTCGACCGCCGCGGCATCGCCTGCATCGCCGTGCTGCACGACCTGGCTGCGGCGGCCCGCTGGGCCGATCGGGTCGTGCTGCTGGCCGGGGGCAAGGTCCGGGCCGACGGCCCGCCCGCAGAAGTGCTGAAGCCCGAGCTGCTCGAGGCGGTGTTCGAGATCCCGATCCGGGTCGCGATCGACGCCGAGGCGGGCCTGCCCTACGTGGTCACCGGTCGGCTATCGAAGTGACGCTTTTTCGCGTATCTCGGCCGCCTCTGATAAGGGCCAAGGCATGCGCCGGGTCCTGCCCCTCGCGGTCGCTCCGACTGCGCTCGTTCTGTGGGGGTGCAGCCTGGAGCCGCCCGCGGCGCTGGTTTCGGCCATGGATGTCTCGCCCCGCGACGCCGAGGTGGGGGATCGCATCGAGGTGATCGGCGCGGGCTTCCCCGAGGGCAAACCCGCCACCGTCAGCTTCCGCGGCGACCTGCACCGACCCGGCCAAGAGCCGATCCGGCGGGTGGAGATCGTGGTCCCGGCGGTCAGCACCTCGGCCCATCGCGTGGCCCTGACCCTGACCGAGGCGCTGCAGCGCGAGCTGTGCGGTCGCGGCGAGAGCGCCGACCACACCACCTTCCGCGGCGACGTGACCGTGGCGTTTGCAGCGCGCACCACCGGGGCGCCGCCCATCACGGGCGTGGTGCCAAACGTGGTGATCGACGTGCACGGCCCCGCGGTGCCCACCGAGGTGAGCCGCGCGCGTGAGGCCGAGTCGAAGCGCGCGCTCGACTTCATCGGGGTCAAGATCGACGACAAGGCCACGCTGCCGCCGTTCGTGGTCACTGCCGTGCTGCCGGGCAGTCGGGGCGAGCGTGCCGGGATCTTGCCGAGCGACGCCATTGTCGCCGTGGACGGCGTGAACGCTCGCTCGCTCGGCGATTTCACCTTCGCGGCGGACACGACCTCGACCTTCACGTTGAACCGCGGTCGCCTCAAGGAGCCCATCGAGCGCGCCGTCGACGTTCAGGGGTTTCGCGAGCGTGCACCGAAAGAGCTGGCGGTCAGCGGGGTGCTGATCGGTTGCATCGTGATGCTGTTCGCGCTCTGGCTGGCGCCCGTGGCGCGCATGCTGGGCTGGATCGAGCGGCGCGTGGCCACGCGCCTGCGGGAGCACGTGGCCCAGAAGAAGGTCCTGGGAAACCGCCGCACACGCCTGTGGACGGCGGTGCAGGCGTCGATCGTCGAAGACCTGGCACCGCGCGGGGAACCGTTCTTCGTGCGTCTCTTGCCTTATGGCCTGTTCCTGGGGACCAGCGCGGCGGCGACCACCATCGCGTTCGGCAAGCCACTGGTCTCGGTCGATCTCGATCTGGCGCTGATCGCCGGCGCCAGCACCACGCTGCTGGTGCTGGTGGCCCTGGCCAGCGCGGGCTGGCACGCCAAGGGTCACTGGTCGATCCGGATCGGGCTGAAGGGGGCGTTCGCCGCGCTGGCCCTGCAGCTGCCGGTTCTGGCGGCGTTCGGCGCGGTGGTGTTGACCACCGGCAGCGTGCGCATCGCGGACATCGTGAACGGCCAGGGCGCCACGCCGTGGAGCTGGAACGCGTTCCGCAACCCGGCGCTGTTCTTTGCCGCCGGGCTGATCCTGTTCGCGTCGTTCCCCGAGGCGCGCCGCCCGACTCAGCACTTGGCCGAGGCCGACCTGGACGAGCCCGGCCCCCGTGGGGGCCTGATGTTCTACGTCGAGTGGGGGCACCTCTTGGTGGTGAGCACCCTGGTCACCCTGCTGTTCTTCGGCGGCTGGAAGCTGCCCGTGGCGCCGGTGGCGCCCGGCGGCATCTGGCTGCCGGCGCTCGGGGCGTTGCTCTTGCAGCTCAAGTGCTGGGCCGTGGTCGGCCTGGTGGTCGCGCTGCGCTGGGCGCTGCCGCGGGTCCACACCGACCAGATGCTGGGCGTGCTCTTCCGCTACGTGGTGCCGGGGACGCTGCTGGTGCTGGCGGGCAGCGCTGGCTGGGCTTCTTGGCGCGAGAGCCCGGCCTGGCGGGCGGTCGAGCCGGTGCTGGGATACGTGCTGTTTGGCCTGGCGCTGGGCGCGGCGCTCAAGTTCGCGCGTGCGGTGCAGGCCCACGTTCGCGCCACCGGCGCGCCCATGCACGTCAATCCCTGGCTGTAGCGCGACCGAAAATGCTCTAGCGTGCCCCACGGCTGCGCGCCGCCTTCATGCCCGAGTACTCTGGCTCGCTTCCCTCTTTCGAGCTCGCGCTCTCTTTGTGGCTTGCACCGCTCTTGCCGCTCGTGGCGGCGATCTACGCCGGGCTCGGCGGGTACGTCGCCGGGGGCGACGACAGCGCATTGCCGAAGAGCTTCCGCCCGCGCTTCGTCGCGCTGGCTGCCTCGGTGGTGGCGCTGGGCCTCGTGGCCTTTCACCTGGCCGTGCTCTTCGGCTTGCCCCCGGCGGGGCGGCAGCTGGTGTCGCACGCCTGGGGCATGCAGCGCATTGGGTCGTTCGACACCAGCTTCACCATCTCGGGCGATCCGACCCGCCTCGCGCTGGCGCTGGTGATCTGCATCGGCGCGCTGACAGCGATCGGGGTGATGGGTCCGTCCGATGCCGAACGCCGCGTCTCGGCGGGCGTCGGGCTGGGTCTTGGCGGCGGCCTGTTCGTGCTCTTGGGCGACGACCTGTCACTGCTGATCGCGGGCTCGGTTCTGAGCGGCCTGGGGGCGCTGGTGATGGCGCCAAAGTCCGCTGCCGCGCGCGCGGCACGCGGCTTCGTGGTCGGACGCCTGGGCGACGCGGCGCTGATCGGCGCCACGGCCCTGCTGGTCTGGGGGCTGGCCGGAAGCTGGACGGGCGAGGGCGACTACGTGCCCGACTTCCGCCCGCGTCTGGTGGCCGTGCAGGTGGGCGACGCGCCCGCGCCGCAGCGTGAGCGCGGCGTAGCCGCTCGCGATGCCATGGGGACCATCACCATGGCGGCGCTTCCCGGGGCCAGCCTGACGATCGGCGGGGCCGAGCTGTGTGCCACCGATCCCGACGGGAAACGCGGCGGAGTGGGCACCAACGTGCGGCCCTGCCGCGAGATCGCGCGCTCACCCTTCTCGCGCCTGCCCGTGCCGGTGGCCCTGCACGACATCGAGGTTCGAACGGGCCCGGGCACCCACGATCTGCTGGTCGAGAAGACGCGCGTGGCCCCCGGCGCCGAGACGGTGATCGCCATGGCGGGCGCGACCAGCGTGCTACGCGAGATGCGCGACCAGCTGGCGATTCGCGATGGCAGCGGCGCCCATCCGCTGCGCACCACCCTGGCGCGGCGCAAGGTCTTGGGGCAGCCGTTGCTCGGTCTCTTGGGCGGTCTGTTCGCGGTGTTCGCGCTGCTCCGCAGCCTGGGCGCGGCCGTGTCGGTGTCGCAGCGCGCGTCGGCCGAGGCCAGCGCACCGTCGCTGGCTGCGCTCGGTGCCGGCGTGGAGCTGTGGGTGGCGGCGGCGGTGCTGGTGCGCGTCGACTTCTTCTTCTCGTTCGTTCCGGGCACCGCCAGCGTGTTCGCGGTGGTCGCGTCGGCGCTCGCGCTCTTTGCGGCTGCCCAGGCCGCGCACGGCTTCGACCTGCGACGCTCGCTCGCGCTGGTGGCGATCGCGAACGGCGCGCTCTCGACCGCCGCGTGTCTCCTCGGGGCTCACGTCGCGGGCGTGGTGGGGCTGCTCGTGACCTCGCTGGGGCTCGCGGGCTTCGTGCTCTCTACTCACGCAACCGATCTGCGAGAGCAGGCCGGCAGCGCTTCGAGCCGTCGGCGCGCGCTCGCGGCCTCGGCGCTCGCGCTGTCCGGTGCACCAATCCCGGCGGTGGGGGTGTTCTGGGCGCGGGACGGCTTGCTCGCGGCAGCGGCCGCGCTCGGCACGTCTCTGGGCTGGGTCACCCTCGCGCTTGCGGCCGCCACCAGTGGCGGCATCGCGTTCTCGGTGTGGCGGCTCCACTTCCTCTTGGTCAGTGGCAAGCCCACCCCCCCCTCGGCTCGGCCCCTGCCCGAATACTGGCCGCTGGCCTGCGGCGTCTTGGCCGTGGCGTTCGGCGCTCTGGCCCACGCCGGCGCGGTCACAGGCGGGCCGCCGCTGCTCGAGGCCTGGCTGGCCTCGCTGGCTCCGGTCGACTTCCGCGGTGTGCCCATGGAGAAGAGCGTGCGCCTGGCCATCGCGGCCGTGGGCTTCGCGGTGGTGGTCACGGGCTTCGTGCTGGCGCGCGGGCGCTATGGGGCGAGCCGCGTGAAGGACTGGGTCGACCGCGAGAACGAACGCCCGATGTCCGACGGGCTCGCTGCGTCGAAAGACTGGTTCGACGCGGTGATCACCCGACCCGCCTCCGCCGTGGCGCACGGCGTCTCGCGCTTCGACGCCGCGCTCGAGGTGCTGGTGGCGGGCACCGAGCGCGAGGTGCCGCCGGTTTCGATGACCCAGAAGCGCAGCAAACCCACCCCGTCCGACGAGGGCGAAGAATGAAGCGCTGGATTGCGCTGCTCGCGCTGCTCTTGGTGACGCTGGCAGGCCGGGTTGCGGGCGCCGGGCCCATCGAGCTGCGGGCCAAGGCGGGGTCGCTCCCCGTCGAGCTTCAGCCGCAGACCGGCAGCTTCGGAGCACGCCTGGTGGTCGAGAACCGCGGCGCCGAGCCGCTCGAGCTCGAGGTTTCGTTGCGCGAGGGCGGCGAGACCGACCCACGGCTGCCGGTCGGCATGCGCGCGCGTTTCGTCGACGGTGGCAAGACCGCGCTGCTGAAACCCGGTGAGCAGCGCGAGATCGAGGTCGAGCTCACCACTGCTCGCGGCCGACGCCTTCACGAGGTGTACGGCCACGTGCTGCTGAAGGCCGACGATCATCCGCAGGCCGCGGCGGGGTTTCACCTGGCCCCGCCGGGCGCCGAGGTCGGGCCAGCCGGGCGTCACCTCTCACTCATCTGGCTCGTGCCGCTGCTCGGCGCGCTGGTGCTCTTTGCGCTGCGCGGCCGCGAGCCGCGGCCTGGCGCGGGGCGCATGATCTGGGTCGGCGCCAGCGGTGGCCAGGTCGCGCTGTGGGTCTGGGCGGTGTCGCGCTTCGATCCGTTCCACACGCGCTTCGCCGGTGGCGACGGAGCTCAGCTCGTCGAGCGGCTTCCGTTGCTCCGTGGTCTGGGGCTCGAATACGCGCTCGGCGTGGATGGCACCACGCTGGCGCTGGCCAGCAGCGTGGCGCTGGTTGGGCTCTTGGCCGCGCTGGTGTCCGAAGACGCGCGCGCCGGCGGTTTCTCGCTCCTGATCGTGAGCGGCGTGACCGGGGCCCTGCTGGCGCTCGACCTTGGCCTGATGCTCGCGTTCTGGCTGGTCGCGGTGGTCGCCGGCGTGCTCGCGCTCGCCGCCACCGATCGCCAGCTGGCCCGCGGTGCCGCGCTGGTCTTGGGGCTCGGCTTCGTGCTGGTGGCCTTCGCCGTCTGGCAGCTGTCCGGCACGGCCACGCCCGCCCTGGCGCTGGACGGCTCTGCGGCGCCGCGCGTCTTCTCGCTGCTCGAGCTGTCGCACGGCGGCTATGTGCCGCGGGTCTCGACCGTGCTCGGCGCGCACCCGGTCAAGGTGGTGTACACCTGCCTCTTCCTGGGCAGCGCGCTCACCCTCGGCGTCGCCCCGTTCGGCGGGTGGCTGGCCGCGGCAGCGGCGCGCGCGCCCGCTTCGCTCGCGCTGCTGCTCGGCGGCGCGGTCACCGTGCTCGGCGTGCACGCGCTGTATCGCATCGGGTTTGCCGCCGTGCCCAACGGCGCGGCCTGGGCTGCGCCCGCGGTGGCGGTCTTCGGTGTGGCCGGGACCGCGTATGCGTCGCTGGTGGCGCTCGCCACCGACGACGCGCGTCGCTTCCCGATGCTGGCGTTGTCCGCCTCGGCGGGCGCCATCTTGGTGGGCGTGGCGTCGCTCACCGCGGCGGGGCTGCAGGGTGCGCTCTTGATTGCCCTGTGTCGGGGGCTCACCCTGACGCTGTGTTTCGGCGCGCTCGCGATGCGCCGCGACGCGCCCGGGTCCCGGCTGGTGGTGGCGCTGGGTGTCGTGGCCTGGGTGGCGGCCGCTGCCGGCCCCGGAACCCTGGCCTTCACCGGCGCGCTCTCGAGCATCGTCGGCGCCTTGCCCACGCTGCGTGGGCTGGCGCTGGCCGAGGCCTTCGCGCTGGTCTTGCTCTCGGCGTCGGCCGTGCGCAGCTTCCGGCGCGCGTTCTCGGCGCCGGGCGGGGGCGCAGCAACCCTGCCGCCCGAACGCGAAATGTCAGCGGCGCTCACCGCGGCCATCTTGCTCTTGGTGCTCGGGTTGTGGCCCCGGCCGCTCTTGCGGCTGATCGACTCGAGCTGTCTGGATCACGCGCAGCGGGTGAACCCGCCCGGCGCGCTCGAGATCGTGCGCCAGCCGCCGGTGGGCAGCCAGCGCCTGGCGATGCGGCGCTGAGTCTGTGGGGCGCGTCGTGCTCGGGCGGCGGGTGCCAGCTCCTGTGCGACGGGGGCTCGACCTGCGCGCTGGACTGCACGGGAGCCAAGACCGCCTGCGAGATCACCTGCGAGAAGGGCGGGAAGGCCACGTGCACCGGCAACTGCGCGACCCCCAGCTGCTGAGCGCCGGCCCGGCCTTCCGATCGGGGCGCCCAGCGCTAGGTTCCTGGCGGGTGCCATGCCGATGTCCGAGACCAACCCCACGACCCTCGCCGGAACCAGCGGCTTCTCGTACCCCGAATGGCGGGGCGCGTTCTACCCCAGCGATCTCGCGCCGAGCGCGATGCTCGAGTACTACGCCAGCCGCCTGCCCACGGTGGAGATCAACGCGACCTTCTACCGAATGCCGAAGTCGGAGGTGGTCGCCGCGTGGGCCGTCGCGACGCCCGAGTCATTTCGCTTCGCCATCAAGGCGTCGCGCCGCATCACGCACCTTGCCAAGCTCCGCGACGTCTCGGACGCCGTTCAGTACTTGGTCCGCGTCACCGCGGCGCTCGGCGCGCGGCTCGGGGCGGTGTTGTTCCAGCTTCCGCCCTTTCTGCGCCGCGACGACGCGCTGCTCGCGGACTTTTTGGCGCTCTTGCCCCAGGGCTTCCCCGCGGCGCTCGAGGTGCGGCACCGATCGTGGCTCGACGACGGGGTGTACGCCGCGCTTCGCCAGAAGAACGTCGCGCTGGTCGCTGGCGACCCCGAGGACGACGAGCTCGAGACACCGCTGATCGCCACCGCCGACTTCGGATACTTGCGCCTGCGTGCCAAGAGCTACGCTCGCCCCGAGATCGAGGCCTGGCGCGAGCGCATCCAGGCGCAGCCGTGGCGTCGCGCGCTGGTGTATTTCAAGCACGAGACGCTGGGCCCCGAGTACGCGCTCGCCCTGGGCGGGGTGATACCGCGGCCAGGCCTGGCGCGCGCGCGTCAGCCCCCGGCCGCCGAGAGCTTTGCCCGCCGCAGGCGCGCCTCTCACTGACCCAGCTTGCCGATCAGGCGCTGCACGACGCCGTCGAACCCTCCCCGCTCACCCCCGCTCCGACCCCGAAGCGTCGCGCCGCACCGCGAGCCGGCGAGCCCGGCACCTACCCGCTGGGTGCCAGCCCTGCGGAGAACACCTGGACCATGAGCGCGCCGGGCATTCTCGATGTCTGTCCCGCCGGTGGTGGGCCTTGCGGCTACTGCGGCAGAGACGATCTCCGGCTCGTTCACGACCCCGCGGTGCTTCGCTGGCGAAGACGCAGGCAAGGCGCAGTGCTGCTCGGCTTCCGCGGGCGCGGACGGCGGCGGTTGAGCTCGGCCGCGCTGGGAGCATCTGACGCCGGTCATGTCAGCGCGCGAGCGGGTTGAACGCGTCCGTCGTGGCATGTTGATCTCCGCAGATCATGAGTCGCAACGGCTTCCTCTTGGCTTGCCTCTTGCTCTGTCTGCAGACCGCGTGCGGTGACGGTGGGGACGGGGACGACCCGGTCCCGCCGCTGCGCCTTCTCACTGCGAACGTCGGAAACCCCTCCACCAGCGACCCGCGCTACGCGCTGCGAATGAGCTATCAGGCCTACGAAGACCACGTAGCCTCGAAGATCCAGGCGCTCGCTCCAGACATTGCTTTCTTGCAAGAGGTGCTGCCGCCGCAGACCTGCGAAGCATTCCAAGAGACCGATCCGACCCGCACCTGCTTCGAGGCGAGCACACGTCCCCCGGCGGCGCGTCGCCTCCTCGGCCCGGATTACACCATCGTCTGCGACGCCCGCCTCCACGTCGAGTGCATCGGCGTGCGCACCTCGTTCGGCAGCGTCGACGGCGTCGAGCGCGGTGCGTTCGTGCTGGACGGAGCGGCGACCCCGGCCTTGCCGCTCGACCCGTGCACCTACTTCGAGGGCACCTGCGACAACGATCACTGCGACGCAGAGGCGACGACGTCTGCAGTCGACGTCACCACCGCGAAGGGCCCCATGCGGCTCGTGCACGTCCACCCGAACGCTGCCGGCACCAACAAGGGCGGACTCTACCTGGGCGAGCCCTGCCGCTACTTGCAGCTTCAGCAGGTGTTCGCGGGAAAGGCGCCGCTCGTCGGCGAGGGCAAGCCGGTGCTGGTCGCCGGCGATTTCAACATGGACCCCGAGGCCTTTGCTTCGGACCGCGAGAAGCAGCTCTGGAACGAGCACGTCGGTGAGGGCAAGCGCTTCGCGGACATCGGCCCGCCGCGGAACGAGGGCGGCACGGCCTACGCCACCGCGAAAATCTTCGCGATCGACCGCGTGATCGGCGACGGGTTCTCTGGGGGGTGCAGCATCCACACCAAGAACGCGGTGGAAGACGACCCCGCGGTCGTCGCGACCGTCGACGACGGGTTCGACTTCGCTCAGCTGCCCGGTGGCGCGGGCGGCGAGGAGCGCATGGATCATGCCTCGCTCAGCTGCGACATCGAGGCTGACTGACGCTCGGGCTTTTCTGCGCGCTTCTTCGGGTCCGGCTTGGCGCTCGCGCGCGGCTTTGGCGCGGGTGCACCGGCGCCTCGCAGGCTCAGCCCCCGGCCGCAGCGAGCTCTGCCCGCAGGCGCTTCTCTTCCTGACCCAGCTTGCCGATCAACTCCATGGTGCGATCGGCGGCCGTCTTGTACACGCGCACCGAGCCGGGGCGCGCATACAGATCCGAGAAGTCGATGGGCGCGCCGAACACCACGAACACGGGGTGGCCGGTGCCGTCGTAGTTGCTGGTCACCTGGCGCGGCAGGTCGTTGATGAGCCCGTTCACGAACACCGGAATCACCGGCACCTGCGCTGCATGGATCACCTTTCCCACGCCGGGCTGCGCGGGCAAGAAGGTGTACGGGTCGTCGTCTTGCTTGCGCGTGCCCTCGGGGTGAAGGCCCGCCAGCACGCCGCCCCGCCGCAAGAGCCAGGTCAGCTCGTCCAGGCTGGTGAGGTTCAGCGCCTGCTGCTTCTTCTCGCGGAAGATCGGCGGGTACATCGCGAAGAAGCTCATCACGCCGTTGACCAACAGGCCTGCGGGCGAGTCGTAGAAGAAGGTCGAGCGCACCGGGAACACGATTCGGTGCGGCAGCCCCCGCCGCACCAGGTCCCCCGTGATCACGTACAAGTCGAAGAAGCTGCGGTGGTTCGAGACCAGGATGAAGCTCTGCGCCGGGTCCAGCGGCGGCAGCCGCTCGAGCCCGTGGACGTGGCGCAGGTGCTTGGTGAAATGGTGAATCCAGGTCGACCCGATGTGCTGCTGACACCAGCGGATGACGCCTTGCCGGCGGCCGGGCTCGAAGGTCTCGCGCACGAAGCGGATCTGCGCGCGCTCGAGCCGGCTCAGCCGATCCCCGGCGACACGGAGCAGGTCGGGGCGCTCCATCTCACGAAAGCTGGGTCGACTCGGGCGTGCGATCGAACACGATGTCGACGTACCCCGGGGGTGGCACGTGATCGCGCACCGCCGCGATGATCTGCTGCGTGACGTCCTCGAAGTCGATGTCGCGCGCCTTGGGCCGCAGGCTCAAGGTCAGGTGCGGTTCGATGTCGCGGTCGGCGTTGAAGGTCGACAGCACCTCGTAGCGCTCGATGCTGCCCAGGTGTGCCAGGCAGGTCTCGACCGCGTCCAAGAACGCCTGCGGCGGCGGCTGGTCGGTCTCGGCGATCAGCGTCTTCTCGAAATCTTGCACGGGAATGTCGCGCACGTATCCGACCAGCGGCAGCGCGCGCCCTTGGGCCATGCTGGCGATCTCGTGGCGCTGCAGCATCAGCTCGGTGTCGTGGCCGGCGTTGACGATCAGCGCCATCACGCTCTCTTCGTCGACGATCTGCAGGGCCAGATCGAAGGCCACCTTGGCGGGCAACGAGCAATACTCGAGCGCGCCGTCTTCGGTCTGCCAGCCGATCTGCTCGGCCATGGGCTCGAGGATGTCGGGCCGGGTGAACATCGAGCAGAACAAACGGCCGCCTTCGTCTTCGAGCAGGTGCGGGGACAGCGTCAGGTCGTCTTCCAGGTGCATGTGCTCGCCCACGGCGGCGCCCGGCACCTGCTTGGCCAAGGGCACGAACAGCTCACCCTGCTCCATGCGCTGCAGCAGCTCGGCCACGTCACGGCGCAGGCCGCGCCGCGCACCCTGGACCCAGTGGGTGAGGTCCGACGGGTCGAGCACGTCCCCGCCGCTGCCGTTCTCTCGTGTCGACATGGGTCGGCGCGAATATCATGCAATTGGCGTCGACGCACGCGCGCCGTTCTGGCAAAGAAGCGGTGCGGTAATGAGCGAAGTGCGACGCACGCTGTACCCCGAGATACAAGCGAATCAAACCGGGCGCTTGCGCGTCTCCGACGTGCACGAGATCTACTGGGAAGAGAGCGGCAACCCCAGCGGCAAGCCGGTGATCTTCTTGCACGGCGGGCCGGGGGCGGGCACCGAGCCCAAGCAGCGCCGCTTCTTCGACCCGGCGCGCTATCGCATCGTGCTGTTCGACCAGCGCGGGTCGGGCAAGAGCACGCCGCACGCCTGCCTGGAAGAGAACACCACCTGGCACCTGGTCTCGGACATGGAAGCGCTGCGTGCGCAGCTGGGCATCGACCGCTGGCAGGTGTTCGGCGGCTCGTGGGGCGCCACGCTGGCGCTGGCCTACGCCGAGAAGCACCCCGAGCGGGTCACCGAGCTGGTGCTGCGGGGGATCTTCATGCTTCGCCGCTGGGAGCTTCAGTGGTTCTATCAAGAGGGCGCGAGCCGCCTCTTCCCCGACGCGTGGGAGAAATACCTGGCGCCCATCCCGCCCGCCGAGCGCGGCGACTTGATGGCCGCGTATCACCGCCGCCTGACCAGTGACGACGCCGGCGTGCGCCAGGCTGCGGCCCG
Organism: Polyangiaceae bacterium; assembly: GCA_023150915.1. Classification (GTDB taxonomy): domain Bacteria; phylum Myxococcota_A; class Polyangia; order Polyangiales; family Polyangiaceae; genus JADJKB01. The sequence goes on along the minus strand of JAKLKA010000017.1, from coordinate 22,591 downwards.
CGCGTGGAGCGTGTGGGAGGCGGCGACCAGCTTCCTTCACGCGAACCTCGACCACGTGTCGCACGCGGCAGAAGACGACTTCAGCCTGGCCTTCAGTCGCATCGAGTGCCACTACTTCGTGGGTCGCGGCTTCTTCACGCGCGAGTCGCAGCTCTTGGACGACGCCCCGAAGATTCGCCACCTTCCCACCACCATCGTGCACGGTCGCTACGACGTGGTCTGCCCGCTCGAGAACGCGTGGGATCTGAAGCGCGCGTTGCCGGCGGCCGATCTGCGCATCGTGCCCGACGCCGGCCACAGCGCCTTCGAGCCGGGGATCGTGCACGAGCTGGTCTTGGCCACCGACCGCTACGCCGGCTGAAGGCCAATGATCCCGGGACCTTTCCCGGGGGCGCTGCAACGCCCGCTCTGAGGACTATGCTCTCGGGCGCCATGGCCATTGCGACCCCGACCAGCTTCGCCACCCCACCCACCAAGACCGCCACCGACGGCGAGATCGTCGAGACGGTGCAGAAGCTCCGCGCGACCTTCGAGTCGGGCGTCACCCGCCCCGCCGAGTGGCGCCTGAACCAGCTGCGCCAGCTCTATCGCATGATCGAGGACGAAGAGGCGAAGATCTTGGGGGCGCTGAAGAGCGACCTGGGCAAGTGCGCCGCCGAAGGTTTCATCGGCGAGACGAACATGGTGATGGGCGAGGTCAAGCTGATGCTCAAGAGCCTGCGCAGCTGGATGCGCCCGCGCACCGTCAGCGCACCGCTCACGGTGCAGCCGGCCAAGGCCAAGCTCTATCCCGAGCCGCTGGGCGTGGCGCTGATCATCTCGCCCTGGAACTACCCGTTCCAGCTGGCCGTGTCGCCGCTGGCGGGGGCGCTGGCCGCGGGCAACTGCGCCATCGTGAAGCCCAGCGAGGTCGCGCCGGCCACCAGCGCCGTGATCGCCGAGCTGTGCAAGAAGTACCTCGAACAGAGCGCCGTCGCCGTGATCGAGGGGGGCGTGCGCGAGACCACCACGCTCTTGGCGCAGCGCTTCGACCACATCTTCTACACCGGCAACGGCGCGGTGGGTCGCATCGTGATGGAAGCCGCGGCCAAGCACCTCACGCCGGTGGTGCTCGAGCTGGGCGGCAAGAGCCCGTGCATCATCGACCGCGACGTGAACCTGGACGTGGCGGTGCGGCGCATCGCCTGGGGCAAGTTCTTCAACGCCGGGCAGACCTGCGTGGCGCCCGACTATGTGCTGGTGCACGAGACGGTGAAGAAGCCGTTCCTCGACAAGATGGCCCAGGTGGTGCGCGAGTTCTACGGCGACGACCCGCAGAAGAGCCCCGACTACACCCGGATCGTCAACGCCCGCCATCACAAGCGGTTGAGCGCGCTGCTCGAGAGTGGCAAGGCGTTCATCGGCGGCAAGACCGACGCCGACGATCGCTACATTGCGCCGACCGTGCTCACCGACGTGAGCCCCGACAGCCCGGTGATGCGGGAAGAGATCTTCGGCCCGATCTTGCCGGTCTTGACCATTGCCAGCCTGGACGAAGCAATTCGCTTCGTGAACGACCGCGACAAGCCGCTGGCGCTGTACGTGTTCTCGAACGACGCGGACCGGGCCCAGACGGTGATCGACCAGACCAGCTCGGGCGGCGGCTGCGTGAACGACTGCGTGATGCACCTGGCCCCGCACGAGCTGCCCTTCGGTGGCGTGGGGCCGAGCGGCATGGGCGCGTATCACGGCAAGTCCAGCTTCGACTGCTTCACGCACCTGAAGGGCGTGCTGCACAAGCCCTTCATGCTGGACGCGCCGCTGCGCTACCCGCCTTACACCGACGACAAGATGAAGTGGGTCAAGCGCCTGTCGTGACCGCGCCCTATCCGCCGCCGCCGTGGGAGACCTACGGCTTCGGCGTGATGTGCCCGTACCTGGTGCGGGTCGGCGACCTCACGCTGCCGCCGGGCCTCGAGCCCGTGCAGCGCCTGGGGCGCACGCTGGGCCTCTTGGGCTACGTCGAGTATCGGCCGCCGTCGCCGCTGGTCTATGGCGAGCTCTTCTGGATGCCGGCCACGGTTCGCTTCCGCGCGCCGAGCGGCCGGGCGGTGCAGGGCTACTGGGTGGCGCGCATGGTGGTCGATCACGAGGGCTCGCTGGCTGCGGGGCGCGACCTCTGGCACCTGCCCAAGAGCCTGGGGCGCTTCGAGCGGCGCGAGGGCGGCGTGCGGGTCCGGGCCGACGACGGCACGCGGCTCGACCTCGACTTCAAGTCCGTGGGCCCGGCGCTCCATCTGAAGAACCGCGTCGCGACCCTGCAGCCCGCGGGCGCCACGGTGGTGCGCTTTCGCGCTGACTTCACCGGCCTGGTGCGACCCGCGCGCACGGTGGTCAGCGGGTTCACCAGCCCGCACCCGGGGTGGGCCGCGTTCGCCCGCGCGCGTCGCGCGGTAGGGCTCGGCGCGCTGCTCGAGCGCTTCGAGAGCACGATGCGCGAGCCGGAAGCGATCGAGTGACCGCCCGCCGCGGCCACCGCGCGGACAACTGGCACCGACCGCGTGACGCGACCCCCCCAACCTGGCCACCGCGCGGACAACTGGCACCGACCGCGCGACGCGAACCCCCCAACCTGACCAGCGCGCGGACAACTGGTGCCCCTCGCGCGACGCGAACCCCCCAACCTGACCACCGCGCGGACAACTCATGGGGCTCGCGTGACGCGACAGATCGGCGTAGTCGTTGTGCGCCCGCAGCTCTTGCAGAAGCAGCGCAGCGCCAATTTGCAGGCCCCCGATCCGGCCGGATTGCTCTAACCTTTCAACGCCATGCCCGACCGCCCGTCCCTGGCCAGCGTCCTCGAGGCGGTCCGCGAGAGCTTCGGCCCGCGACAGCGGCGCACCTGGATGGGTCAGACCCGCGCGCACGTCGAGCTGCGCGACCTGAGTGGGGACGAGCTGGAGCGCTTCGCCAGCGCGCTGCGCCAGGCGGCCGAGCATCGGGCGCAGGTGAAGTGGGTCGAGGTGAACCCGCACACACGCCGGGCGGTGATCGAGATCGAGCGCGGGGCCTACACGCTGGGTGAGCTGGTCGAGCTGGTCGAGGCCGCCGAGAAGAGCGTCGGCGTGGACAAGGCGGCGTTCAGCGAGACGGCCGCGGAGCACCCCGCCGACGCGGAGCCGCTGCACCGCGTGGGGCTCGGGGCTGCGCTCGACGTCGTCGGGTTCGGCATGGGCACGGTGCTTCGGTTCTCGCCGCTCCCGTCGTCGGGCATCGCGGCCTCGGTGGCCGCGGCGGCCGCGGTGGTGCGCGCCGCGCCGCGCCTGCGGCAGAGCCTGGACCAGGCGCTGGGGCAGCGCCGGGCCGATCTGACCTTGAGCAGCGTGATCTCGGTGGCGCAGGGCGTGGCGCAGCGGCCGGTGGCATCGCTGGTCGATCTGGCCCACAAGGCGGCGCTGTTGCGCGAGGCGCGGGCCCGCAAAGAGATCTGGGAGGCCCGCGAGGCCGAGCTGTGCGCGGCCCCCTTCGACCACGATCTGACCCGCGCGCGGGTCGATCCGCGTCCCGTGCCGCTGCCCCGGGGGCCCATCGAAGAGTACGCCGATCGCGCGTGGATCGTCTCGCTGGGGGGCTTTGCCGTCAGCTTTCTCACCACCCGCAGCGTGCAGCACGCGGTGGCGGCGCTGTTTGGCGCGCTGCCCAAGCCGGCGCGCATGGGCCGCGACGTGTTCGCGGCCGAGCTGGGCCGCGCGCTCTGCAGCCGTCGCGTGCTGGTCAACGACCCCGAGGTGCTGCGGCGGCTCGATCGCATCGACTGCCTGGTGATCCAGGGCGATCTGGTGGCGCGTGATCGCTACGAAGTGACCGACGTGATCACGCTCGAGGGGGTGTCGCGGCGCGAGACGCGCAGCCGTGTGCTCGAGCTGTTCGAGCCGGACCATCCGGTGAGCGTGGTCCGCCGTGGGGACCTGGTGCTGGCCCCGGTGGCGCGGCTGGGTGCCAGCGTGCCCGCCGAGCTCGAGGCGCGCGCGAACGAGCTGGGGCGGCGCGGCGAGCTGTGCCTGGGCCTCTCACGCGGAGGCAAAGTCGAGGGCATCGTCGCGCTCTCGATGATCCCGCAGACCGGCATCGAAGAGCTGATCACCGCCGCCCACGAGGCGCAGATGCGCGTGGTGGTGGCGTCGAACGACGAGTCGGTGCTGCAGGGCCTGAACGTGGACGACGCCATCCCGTTCGGCGACGGACTGCCGAGCGGCATTCGCCGCCTGCAGCGCGAGGGCCGCAGCGTGATGCTGGTGGCCACCGGGCGCGCCACCGGCGTGGGCGCGGCAGACTGCGCCATCGGGCTCACGCGGGCGGGCGAGCCCCCGCCCTGGGGCGCACACCTGGTGTCGAACGACGACCTGTCCGACGTGCGCTTCGTGCTGCAGGCCTGCGTCACCGCGAAGAAGGTGGCCAAGCAGAGCGTGAACCTGGCGCTGGGGGCGGCCGGCGTGGGGGTGCTGGTGAGCGCCGGCGGCGTGGTCAGCATGACCACCCGAAGGGTGTTCGCGGTGGTCAACACCGCCTCGCTGATCGCCATGGCCAACGGCCTGCGCAACAGCGCGTCGCTCGAGCGGCGTGCGCTGCCACCGCCGCGCGATCGCACGCCGTGGCACGCGCTGGACGCCCACGGGGTGATGGCCAAGCTGGGCACCAGCGACGTGGGGCTCACCCGCGCCGAAGCGCACGCCCGCCGGCGCCCGGTGGTCGGCGACAAGCCCGCCTTGCTCGAGCTCTCCGAAGCGGTGACCGACGAGCTGTTCAACCCGCTGGCCCCGCTGCTTGCGGCCGGCGCCGGGCTCTCGGCGGTGGTGGGCTCGATGGCCGACGCCGGGATGGTGGGCGGTGTGGTGGCGCTGAACGCGGTGGTGGGCGGCGTGCAGCGCTTTCGCACCGAGCGCGCCATCAAGAAGCTGGCCACCGACACCAAGCGGCGTGCGCGGGTGCGGCGCTCGGGCGAAACGCTGACGGTGGACGCCGCCGACCTGGTGCGCGGCGACGTGATCGTGCTCGAGCCGGGCGACGTGGTGCCGGCCGACTGCCGCCTGGTGGGCGCCGAGAGCGTCGAGGTGGACGCCTCGAGCCTGACCGGCGAGTCGCTGCCGGTGAAGAAGAGCGCCGCGTCTTCTTACGACCTGGACGTGGCCGATCGCGGCAGCATGATCTACGAGGGGACCAGCATTGCGGCCGGCCGCGCCACCGCGGTGGTGGTCGCCACCGGCGACGAGACCGAGGCACGCCGCGGCTCGAACACCTCGCGGCGCGACATTGCCACCAGCGGCGTCGAGCTGCGCCTGCGCTCGCTGATCAACATGACCGGTCCGGTGGCGCTGGGAGCCGGTGCGGCGCTGATCACCGTCGGGGCGCTGCGCGGGCGGCGCCTGAAAGAAGTGGTCAGCTCGGGCGTGAGCCTGGCGGTGGCGTCGGTGCCCGAGGGGCTGCCGCTCTTGGCCACGGCCGCGCAGCTGGCGGCCGCCGAGCGCCTGAGCAAGCGGGGCGCGCTGGTGCGCAACGCGCGCAACATCGAGGCGCTGGGCCGGGTCGACGTCTTGTGCGTCGACAAGACCGGGACCCTGACCGAGGGCCGCATCGATTTGCGCCGGGTCTCGGACGGCCAGTCCAATGTCCCGATCGACGCGCTGGGCGAGGTCGAGAGCGTGGTGCTGGCGGCGGCGCTTCGCGCCACGCCGGCGCTCGATCAAAGCGCGTCGTTCGACCCGCTGGACGGCGCGCTGCACCGCGCAGCGGGTGCGCGCGAGCTGGCGGTCGACCACGGGGCCGAGGGCTGGCGCCGCGTGAGCGAGCTGCCCTTCGAAGCCGGGCGCGGCTACCACGCGGTCACCGGCGAGAGCGCCCACGAGCGCTATTTGAGCGTGAAGGGGGCGCCCGAGGTGATCTTGCCGTGTTGCACCAAGCGCCTGCACTGCGGCACGCGGGTGCCGCTGGACGCGGTCATGCTCGGCGAGCTTTCGGCGCGCGCGTCCGAGCTGGGGCGCCAGGGGCTGCGCGTCTTGGCCGTGGCCGAGCGCAGCGTGACCGAAGAAGACAGGCTCGATCCGGCGCGCCTGGTCGGCCTCACCTTCGTGGGCTTCATCGCCTTCAGCGATCCGGTGCGGCGCTCGGCCCGGGCTGCCCTGGACCAGCTGAAGGTTGCGGGCGTATCGACCGTGATGATCACCGGCGATCACCCCAGCACCGCCGAGGCGGTGGCGCGCGAGCTCGATCTGCTCACCGCGCGGCGCACCATGACCGGCGCCGAGCTGGCGGACCTGTCGGAAGAGCAGCTGGACGCGCGCATCGCCGACGTGGCGGTCTTTGCCCGGCTCACGCCCTCGCAGAAGGTGCGCATCGTGCGCGCACTGCAGCGCGCGGGGCACTGCGTGGCGATGGTGGGCGACGGCTCGAACGACGCACCGGCCATCCGCCTGGCAAACGTGGGCATTGCCATGGGCGAGCGCAGCACCAGCGCCGCCCGGGGCGCCGCCGACGTGGTGATCACCGACGAGCGCATCGAGACCATCGTGGACGCCATCGTCGAAGGGCGCGCCATGTGGGCCAGCGTGCGCGACGCCGTCTCGATCTTGGTGGGCGGCAACCTGGGCGAGATCGGCTTCTCGGTGGCCGCCGGCCTGGTCGACGGCCGATCGCCGCTCAACGCGCGCCAGCTGCTCTTGGTCAACATGCTGACCGACGTCGCGCCAGCCATGGCCATTGCGCTGCGCCCGCCCTCGCGCGAGACCCTGGTCTCGCTGGCCAGCGAGGGCCCCGACGCTTCGCTGGGCGACGCGCTCAGCCGCGACATTGCCTCGCGCGCCATCGTCACCGCCGGCGGCGCGGGCGCGGCCTATCTGGTGGGGCGTCTCACCGGTGGCCGCGAGAAGGCCGGCACCGTGGGCCTGCTCGCCTTGGTCGGTACGCAGCTTGGGCAGACCCTCACCTCGGGCGGGCTCAGCCGACCGGTGCTGCTCACCAGCGCGGTCTCGGCCGCGCTGCTCGCCGCGGTGGTGCAGACGCCGGTGGTGAGCCACTTCTTCGGCTGTCGTCCGCTGGGCCCGCTGGGGTGGGCCACGGCCATCGGTGCTTCTGCCCTGGCCACCGGCGCGGCGGTGCAATACCCGCAAGCGATCGAGAAGCTCGCGCAGCGGCTGAAGCTGGTCGAAGCGCTGCCCGCGCGCGAGCACCCCGCGCTTCGATAACTGGCTCAGAACTTGGCCGAAGCGGCGCCCGCTTGGCATTCCGGGCGCATGAACAAGATCCAGAGGGCCCTGTGCACGCTTCCGCTCGTGGCCGCCGCTTGCGGCAACGCGGGCATCCCCCACCCCACCGCGCTCGACCTGGGCGAGCCCACGCCGGCGAAGAAGACGGCGATCCGCGCGGACGACGACATGCCGTTCATCGATGAGATCCCCAGCGCCGAAGAGACGGTGCCGGCGAATCCCTCGCTCTTTGCCAACAAGCTCGTCGGCGATCGCACGGTGCACCGCTTCACCGGCTCGTTCAGCAAGAGCCACCTGATCTTGACCCAAGAGGTCCACGCCCGGGCCGGCAGCCTGATCATCGTCGACTACACCCTGGAAGACGGCGACGTCGCCACCAAGCTTCGGGTGACCCATGACATTGGCACTGAGCGGGTGCTTAGGGTGCGCGAGCTGCGCGGCAAGCGCGAGCTGCCCTCGTCCGCCGCGGCGTTCGACCAGCTCATGGCGCGCACGGCCTTCGTGCCCGACGACAACCAGGCCCAGATCGCCAAGGCCAAGGGCACCTGCCTGGTGGGGGACCAGCAGCTCGAGTGCGAAACCACCGACTATCGGGTAAAGATCGGGGAGCAGACCGCGACCTTCAGCGTGTCGCGCAGCGCCGACGGCCGCGAAGTGGCCGGCGAGATCAGCGACGCTGCCGGCAAGGTCATCTACAAGGCCGAGCTGATCGAGTCCCGGGCGGGTCTGCCCGCCGGCGTCGCCAGCCGGTGACCTGTGTGACAATCCGGTGTCAAACCCGTGACACGGTTGAGCGGCGCCGCGGGTTGAGCTAGGGTTTTTTGCTGGGGGCGCCTCTGCTTGCCTAGCAATCCCTTCACCCGCTTCTCGCTCGACGCACTGCTCGAGAGCACCACGGACGCCGTGGCGGCGGTCGACGCCCAGCTTTGCGTCGTGTTCGCCAACGACACGTGCTGCCAGCTGTTTCGGCGGGCCTCGGGGCGCGAGCTCGAGCTGGGCATGCCGATCACGGCCCGCTGGGACGAGCCCGAGCGCGGCCGCTTCGAAGCGCTCTACCGCCGCGCGCTGGGGGGCGAGAGCTTCGTGGTCGAGATCGAGCTGCCGGTGGGCGAAAGTCAGGTTCTCTCCAGCGTGCGCTTCAGCCCGATCCAGAGCCCCGACGGGGTCGTGGGCGTGGTCACCATCGCCCGCGACGTGACCGCGCAGCGCGGCGCCGAGTCCGCGCTGCGTCGCATCGCACGCGGGGTGGTCAGCGCCACCGGAGAAGAGTTCTTCCAGAAGCTGGTGGCGAGCCTGACCGAGGTGCTCAGCGTGCGCGTGGCATACGTCGCGCGTTTCGGCGCGGACGGTCTGGTGCGGAGCGTGGCGGTGCAAGAGGGGGCCGCGCCCGGCAAACCGTTCGCGCGGCCGCAAGACGACACACCCTGCGCCGAGCTGTGGGGGGCGCCGGGCCAGGTGTGCTTCTCGCCGCGTTGCGAAGCCTCGTGCTGTCAACGCGAGTGCTGGCTCGGCGTGCGCGAGCACGCGGGCATCGCGCTGCTCGATTCGCACGGCGAGCCCATCGGCTCGTTGGGGGTCGCGCACGACGTGCCTTTCGCGGACCCGGGGCACGTCGGCGCCGTGCTCGAGATCTTTGCCACGCGCGCGGCGGCCGAGCTCGAGCGCCAGACCCAGCTCGAAGAGCTGCGCCGCAGCGAGCGGCTCGAGGCCGTGGCCCGCCTGGCCGGCGGCATCGCGCACGACTTCAACAACCTGCTCTCGATCATCCTGGCCACCGCGTCGACCGAGCTCGAAGACCTGCCGCCCGACCTGCCCCTGGCCCGCAGCCTGTCCGACATCCGCGACGCCAGCGAAGGCACTGCGCGCATCGTGCGCGAGCTGTCCGCCCTGGCCCGCGCGCAAGAGGTGAGCCCGGAGCCCACGGATCTTCGCGCGTCGCTCGCACGGATGGAGAGCGTGCTCCGGCGCCTGGTCGGCCCCGGGGTGGAGCTGGTGCTCCACCTGGGCAACGAGCCCGCCATCGCGCACACCGACGGCCACCAGCTCGAGCGCGTGGTCGTGAACCTGGTGAAGAACGCGCGGGACGCGCTGCCGGGGGGCGGGCGCATCGCGGTCGCCGCCCGCCGCGCCGCCGAGGGGGTCGAGCTCACGGTCGCCGACAGCGGCGCGGGGATCGCGCCCGACGTGCTGCCTCACATCTTCGAGCCGTTCTTCTCGACCAAGCCCGCCGACCAGGGCACTGGTCTGGGGCTGGCCAGCACCTACGGCATCGTGCGGCAGCTGGGCGGCACCATCACGGTGGCGTCGGAGCCCGGGCGCGGCGCCACCTTCCGGGTGTGTTTGCCGGCAGCAAGCGGCGCGGCGCCCAGCTCGGGCGCAAGCGACACGGAGCCCCCGCCGCCTTCGGTCGACACCACCGTGCTCGTGCTCGACGACGATCCAGCGCAGCGCTCGCTGGCGTCGGTGCTGCTTCGGCGCAGCGGTTTCAGGGTGGTCACCGCCGCCGACGGCGGCGAAGCTCAGCGGGTGATGCAAGCGCAGTCGGTGGACGTGCTCTTGGCCGACGTGGTGCTGCCCGAGTCCAGCGGCCCCGCGGTCGCGCAGGCGCTGAAGAGCCAGCACCCAACCCTGGCCACGCTCTACATGTCGGGGTACACCGATGCCGTCTTGAGCGAACACCGCGTGTCGCGCGAAACCGCGGCGTTCATCGCGAAGCCGTTCACCCGCACCGCGCTGGCGGCCGCGGTTCGGGCCGCGCGGGCGCAGGTGACCTGAGGGGCGGGCATGGAAACGATCCTGGTCGTGGATGACAGCGAGCCGCTGCGCCGGTTGATGGTGCGCGCGCTGGCGCGCGCCGGGTTCAGCGTGATCGACGCCCCCTCGGCCCAGCTGGCCATCACGCTGGCCGAGAAGAGCCCGGCACCGCCGCGAGTGCTGGTCACCGACCTGGCCATGCCCGGCATGGGGGGCGAAGAGCTGGCCGCGCACTTGACGGAAATCAACTCGGACCTGCGGGTGCTCTTCACCTCGGGCCGTGCCCCATCGAAGAAGTGCGCCTTCCTCGCCAAGCCCTTCGCTCCGTCGGACCTGGTGAGCCGAGTTCGTGCCATGCTCTCCGCCGATGAGGCGTGACCACCGCCCGCTTTACCTGGCGCTCGGGCTCTCGGCGCTGGTGTTCTTCATCGACGTTTCGATCCCCGGCGGCTACGCGATTGGCGCGTTCTACCTGGCCGCCTTGGCGTCCTTCCTGCGCTCGCGGGTGCCCTGGCATCCGGTGGCGCACGCCGCAGTGGCCACCGCCCTGACCCTGGTGGACATCACCGTGGGCGCCCCCGGGCCCGACCTGCAGCTCACGCTGGTCAACCGCGGCCTGACCGTTTCCGCCATCTGGCTCTTCGCGCTGGTGCTCATGCGCCACCAGCGGGCCGCGCTGGCGCGCGAAGAGGCCCAGCGCCTGTTCGAGCTGGCCCTGGCCGCCGCGCCCGACGCCACGCTGGTCACCGCCCCCGACGAGCGCATCGTTTTTGCCAACGCCGCAGCAGGCACGCTCTTCGGGATGAGCGAAAAGAACCTGATCGGAAAGAAGTGGACCCGCCTGCTCTCGGCACCCACCGACGGGAACGACGCCTTGCGACGGGCGCTGCGACCCGACGGCAGCGAGCGCCCGGTGGAGTGCAAGCTGGCCACTCTGCAGCCGAATGGCGAGCCGCTGTCGATCGTGGTGCTGCGCGACGTGAGCGAACGCCAGCGCTATGAAGAGCGCCTGCGGGCCACCCAGCGGATGGAGGCCATCGGCAAGCTGGCGGGTGGCATCGCCCACGACTTCAACAACGTGCTCTCGGCCATCATCGGCAACGCCGAGTTCGCCAAGCACTCGCTGCCGGCCGACTCACCCGCGATCGAAGATCTGGACGAGCTGCGGGTCTCGGCCGATCGGGCCGCCGCGCTCACCCGGCAGCTCTTGGCCTTCTCGCGCCGGCAAGTGATCGAGCCGATCCGCGTGGACGTGAACGAGCTGTCGCGCCAGACCGAACGCATGCTGGCGCGCCTGCTGAGTGAGGACATAGAGATCGAGCAGGTCTTGGCGAAGGGGCTGTGGGCGGTCGAGGTCGACCCCAGTCAGCTCGAACAGGTGTTGCTCAACCTGGCGGTGAACGCCCGGGACGCCATGCCCAAGGGCGGTCACCTGACCATCGAGACGCAGAACGTGACGCTGGACGACGACTATGCCCGGGAGCACCCCGAGGTCGACGCGGGGGACTATGTGCTCTTGGCCGTCAGCGACACCGGCACCGGCATGAGCGAAGAGGTGCGGGTGCGGGTGTTCGAGCCGTTCTTCACCACCAAGCCGGTGGGGCAAGGCACGGGTCTGGGGCTGGCCACGGTGTACGGCATCGTGAAACAAGCGGGCGGTCACATCTGGGTCTACAGCGAGCCGGGCAAGGGAACCACGATCAAGATCTACCTGCCCCGAGTGGACGGCGACGCGCAGTCGCTGCCGGGGCGGCGCCCCTCGCAGCGCCCGGTGGGCGGCACCGAGCGCGTCTTGGTGGTGGAAGACGAAGCCCCGGTGCGCCGCCTGCTGGTGCGCACGCTGCACGGCGCCGGATACACCGTGATCGAGGCAGCCAACGGCGCCGACGCCCTGCTCAAGCTGAGCAGCGCCGACGGTCAGCTCGACCTCTTGGTCACCGACGTGGTGATGCCGCAGATGGGCGGGCGCGAGCTGGCCAAGAAGGTGCTCGAGAAGCACCCCGAGCTGCCGGTGCTCTACCTCAGCGGGTACACCGAGAACGCCATCGTGCACCACGGCGTGCTGGACGCGGGGCTGGTGTTCTTGCAGAAGCCGTTCACCCCTGAAGAGCTCTTGCGCCGCGTACGCGACGTGCTGGACGCGGGGTGACGGCGGTCACCACAGGCCAAGCTCGGTGGCACCATGCCGGAACGGATCGACGACGACGACGCCGTCGATGTCGAGACCGTCTTGCATGTCCTCGGAGAGGAGGTACTTGCACGAGGCCTGGTGCGCCGCGGCGGCGATCATCGCGTCCCAGAACGAAAGGGCGAATCGATCTTCACAGTGAAACGCGCGCTCGAGCAGTTCGCTGGACGGCTGAACGGGTCGCCAGGCAGCCAGGTCTCGGACCTCGTCGCGTGCTTCCCCCCGCGACAGGCCCGGCTTCAACTTGCGCGTCACCGTCTGGTAGTACTCTTGAAGGACCTGGCTGCTGATGCGACCCAGGCGGTGGGTCCAGAGGCCGTCGACCCACGACTTTGCGCGGGGCTGCTTCGACCGCTCGGACGCGTCGCGGCGGTAGACCAGCACGTTCGTGTCCACGAACACGAGATCACTCATGCAGCTCGTCGCGGGTGGGGTACCGCGCGCCCTTCGACTTGAGCGGCGTTGCCTCGTGGGCAAGGCTCCGCTTCATGGCCGCGTCGTACTCCTGGTCTTCGTCCATGCGGGCGCGCAGGATCTCGGCGACGAAGCGCGACACGCTCATGTCGCGCTCGGCCGCGGCGACCCGCGCCCAGCGAGCGACCCGCTCGTCCAGGCTGACCGTGAGGTTTCTCATCTCACGAAGTTAGTGAATCACGAAGCCTGCGTCAAACCGCCCGCGCCGCCGCCACGCCGGCCAGCAGGGTTCGGCCTGATTCCAGCGAGCCCGCCACACCGATCACCCCCGCCTCGCGGCAGGCATCGGCAGCGTCGGCGAAGGCGCGCCCGCCCACCACCACCGGCAGCTCGGGCTGGCGCCTGCGGATCTCGGCCACCGCGTCGAGCGTGGCCGGCAGGCTGAAGAGCATGGTGGCCGCCAAGCCGACCACGTCGGGGCGGTGCTCATCGATGGTGGCCAGTGCCGCCGCCGTCGGGGTGTTGGTCCCCAGGAAGATCACGCTCCAACCCTCGAGCTCGAGCACGTCGGCCATGAACTGCACGCCCAGCTGGTGCAGCTCGCCCTCGACGCCGAACAACAGCGCCTTGCCGATCGGCTGGCGGGGCCTCACCAGGCGCGGATAGAGGTTGGCGGCGACCCACTGCGTGATGGCCGAGGCCATGTGCTCTTGCGCCACGCTGATCCGGTTCGCCTGCCAGAGCTCACCCAGCCGGTGCTGCGAGCGGGCGAACAGACCGGAATACAGCTCGGCAGGGGCCCAGCCCGTGTCCGCGGCGCGCGTGGCCACCGCCAGCGCATCGGCGCGACGGCCCGAGAGCACCGCTTCGAGGTACTGCTCGCGCGTCGGGTCGCGCGCGTCGGGCTGGGCGACTTCGGCAAGGGCCGGCGCCTGGCAGGCTGCGATGCCGGCGGCGATGAATGGGGCGGCGGGTTTCGCTTCGGCGCCCAGCACCGTGTCCAGCTCGGCCTGCATCAGCTCGAAGTAGAGGGCGAGGTGAGCGCCGCCGATGCCGCGCGCGCCGAGCACGCCGTTGGTCCAGCGCGCGTAGCTCTCGAAGGCGGAAGGCGAACCGGCGCGCAGGGCCCCGCGCAAGAAGCGCAGATGGAAGCGGGCGTCCTCGACGCAGCGGACCCGCCCCTTCGGCCCGAACCGCTGCTCCCATTCGGGGTGACGAGCGTAGAACGCCTCGGTGATGCCCAGCGCCAGCCGGTCCACGTGCAGGTCGATCGCCGTTGCAAGTGCCTCTCTCACCTTGCCTCCTCTTCGTCCAGCTCGGCCAGCATGGCCTCGTCGCAGGGCTCACAGTAGCCGTGGCTCAAGAACCGCGAGTACTTCGACAGGAACTTGCTGGCCTCTTCCCAGCTCGCGCCGTCCTTCACCTTGTGGCAGCGCAAGCAGATCGGCAACACCTCGGAGATCTTCCGCATGTGCCAGTACGACTGCTCGAGCTCGGCACGCTGGCGCGCGGCCTCGCGCTGCAAGGTCGCGAGCTCGTTGTTCAGCTCGTGCAGCAGGTGCTCGAGCTGGCGCTGCTCTCTCCACGAAGGCTCGGCCAAGAGCACGAAGCCGTCGGGCAGGTTCGAGAACCAGCAGCGCAGGGACTGGGGCTCGCCCTCGGGCGTCATGAGCTGCAGCAAGAGCGGACCGCCGGAGCGAGCCGCCCGCGCCCGGGTCAGATCGGCGCGGCTGGACTCGGTCAGGCACTGGCTCAGAACCGTGCGGTCACCCAGCAAGTGGCGCATGGCTGCGTTGGCGGTGATGATGCCGTCGTCGGCGCCGATTCGCGCGAAGTGTAGACCGTCGCTTTCGCGAACCACGTTGCCGAGCAGCGGGGCATGGTCCGTCGCCACCTCTTCCGTCGACGCGCCCTCGACGCGCTCGGCCACGATCAGCTGGGTGTGGGCGGGGTCGAGCTTGAGCCCCGGGGGCATCAGCTCGTGGGCGCTGCCGTGGGCCGGGCTCTTGTGCCACGCTTCGAAGCTCGCCCGATCCGTCCAGCGGGTGAACAGGTGGAAGGTGGCCGGGTCGTCCACGCTTCGGAAAACCTCGAGCCCCAGGAAGCCGGGCACCTGCTCCACCCGCCGGGGTCGGGCGACGAACGCCTGGGCCACCTGGGCTTCGAGCTCGTTCCGCACGCGGAACCGGGAGTGGGCGACGATCATCCGCTGGATCGGGATAGCACGGGCTTGACGGGTCGGGCCGGTGCCTCCAGATTATGCCCACCCCACCTGGGGTGGGGTGAACGGGAGCACCAGATGATCAAGCTGAAAGTGACGGGAATGACCTGCGGCCATTGCGAGGGGGCGGTGAAGAAGGCGCTCGCCGCGGTGCCCGGCGTCCAGCAGGTGCTGGGCGTCGATCGCGTGAAGCAAGAGGCGGCGGTCGAGGGCACTCCCGATCCGCAGGCGCTGGTCCTGGCCATCACTGAAGAGGGGTACCAGGCCGAGGTCCTGCCGTGAAAGGCGGGCTGCACCTGGACGACGCGACCCGGCAGGACGCCAAGAAGCGCCTGCTCTCGGTGCGCGGCCACGTCGAGGGCGTGATGCGCATGCTGGAGGACGAATCCGTCTATTGCGTGGACGCGCTCAAGCAGCTCAAGGCCATCAGCGGCGCGCTGGACAAAGTGGGTGCGCTGGTCTTGCAGAGCCACCTGCGGCACCACGTGGTCAACGCAGCCCAGCGTGGCGACGCCGACACGATCGTGGACGAGTTGATGGAAGTGATGAAGTACCGATGAGCCGCACGCTCGAAGTCGGTGTGCAGGGGATGACCTGCGCGGCCTGCGTGGCGCGGGTCGAGCGCGCGCTGGCCAGGCAACCCGGGGTGGTGGCAGCCAGCGTGAACCTGAGCACCGAACGAGCGAGCATTCAGTACGAGCCTGCGGCCACCAACCGCGCACGCTTGGAAGCGGCCATCGCCGACGCGGGGTACGTTCCCGTGGATCTGGGGGCGAGCCAGGCCGAGGCGCGCGAGCGCGAGCACGCCGCGCTGCGGCGCGACGTGACCCTGGCCGTGGCGCTGTCGGTGCCGCTGGTGATCGTCGCCATGGGCCCCATGCTGATTCCCGGCTTGCACCACGCGCTGCCGCATCGCGCGTGGGGTCTGGTGCAGCTGGCGCTGGCGGCGCCGGTGCAGCTCTGGGTCGGCCGCCGCTTCTATCGCCAGGGCCTGTCCGAGCTGGCCCACAAGAGCCCGGGCATGAACACCCTGGTCATGCTCGGTTCGTCGTCGGCCTTCGGCTATTCGCTGCTCGCGCTGGCGGCGCCCGGGGTGTTCCCAGCCGGAACCGCGCACCTCTACTTCGAGGCCGCGGCGGTGATCATCACCCTGGTGCTGTTCGGCAAGCTGCTGGAGGCGCGGGCCAAGGGTCGGACCTCTGCGGCGATCACCCAGCTGATCCAGCTCCAACCGAAGACCGCGCGGGTGCTCCGGGGCAGCGAGAGTGTCGAGGTCCCCATCGATCGGGTGGCGCTGGACGATCGCATCCAGGTTCGGCCCGGCGAGCGCGTGCCCACTGACGGCGTGGTAGTCGAGGGGCAGAGCTTCGTCGACGAGAGCATGCTGACCGGCGAGCCCGTGCCGGTGGAGAAGCGCGCCGGCTCCGAAGTCGCGGGCGGCACGGTGAACCAGAACGGGAGCTTCGTCTTCTGCGCGACCCGCATCGGCGCCCACACCGCGCTGGCGCAGATCATCCGCCTGGTCGAGGCCGCGCAGGCGTCAAAGCCCGAGATCCAGCGGACCGCCGATCGCATCGCCGCGGTGTTCGTGCCGGTGGTGCTGCTGATCGCGCTGGCCACCTTCGGGATCTGGTTCGCGGCGGGCCCCGAGCCGCGGCTCAGCCACGCGTTCGTGGCGGCGGTCAGCGTGCTGGTGATCGCCTGCCCCTGCGCCATGGGTCTGGCCACGCCCACCGCCATCATGGTCGGCACCGGGCGCGGCGCCGAGCTCGGGATCTTGTTCCGCGAGGGCAGCGCCCTCGAGACGCTGTCCCACGTCGACTGCGTGGTGCTGGACAAGACGGGCACGTTGACCAAAGGCCACCCCGAGCTGACGGATCTGTCGACTTTCGGACTGTCGGAAAGCGAAGCGCTGGCGCTGGCGGCGGCGGTGGAAGACGCGAGCGAGCACCCCGTTGCACGCGCCATCGTCGCGGCCGCGAAGGCGCGGGGGATCAGCTTCGAGCGCGCCACCGAGGTGCAGGCCGAGGCGGGGTTCGGCGTGCAGGCGCGGGTGGGTGGGCGCCTGGTGCAGGTGGGGGCCGAGCGCTACATGCAGCGCCTGGGGGTCGCTCTCTCGGCGGCGGGGGGCCGCGCCGCGGCGTTCGAGGAAAAGACGGTGGTGTACGCCGCGGTCGACGGCAAGCTGGCGGCGCTGTTCGCCGTGGCCGACCCGCTCAAGCCCGACAGCACCGCGGCCATCCGCGCGCTCGGCGCGCTCGGGCTCGAGGTCGCGATGGTGACCGGCGACGGCCGCGCCACCGCCGACGCCGTGGCAAAGAGCGTGGGCATACGGCGCGTGATCGCCGAGGTGCTGCCGGCGGACAAATCCGCCGAGGTCGAGCGCCTGCAGAAGGCGGGGCGGCGCGTGGTCTTCGTGGGCGACGGCATCAACGACGCGCCGGCACTGGCCCGTGCCAACGTGGGGATCGCCATCGGCACCGGAACCGACATCGCCATCGAAGCCGGCGACGTGATCTTGATGCGCGGCGATCTCTCGGGGGTGGCCCAGGCCATCGCGCTGTCGCGGCGCACGCTGAGCGTGATCCGGCGGAACTTCTTCTGGGCCTATGCCTACAACGTGGCGCTGATTCCGCTGGCTGCGGGCGCGCTCTACCCCGTCTTTCGGCTGCTCTTGAGCCCGATGCTGGCGGCGCTGGCCATGAGCCTGTCGAGCGTGTTCGTGGTGACCAGCAGCCTGCGCCTGCGGAAGTTCGAAAGAGCGTGACGGCGTAACCGCGACCCCACGGCCAAGGCGATCTCTTGTCAGAAGCCGGACTCGACTCCCCATCGTCGCCATCTGGTGCGCAGGCACGGCCGGGAGCCGGCCCGTGCCCGCTGCCGCCGGGGAGTGGGACGAACATTGCTGCGCGCGCGCGTCCGCAGCGCGGCGCTCCGGCCGGATGTTTCCCCCCCTGCATCCAGTCGGCAGTGCTGTGGCTGCGCTGAGTGGTGGTCGGGGCACTAGCACTCACTTCACCACCGGTGCGTCCTGACAGAGGGTGAGTTCCATCAACAGATAGAACAGCACCATTTCTTGCGGCAGCAACCCGGGGTGCTTGCCGCCCTGGGTAGATCCTACGGTGTGGTATGTCGTGTAGAGCACGCGGCCGCAATTGTGTGACCACGATACCGTCGCGGGGTGGTGCGCGCTCGCATCCCATGCCTTCGGGTCTTTCCCCGCGCTCTGGATCTGCGAGCTGGAGTAGGTCCATGGCCCCTCGAGCCAGACTTTCGGAGGCGCTGTGATGTCTGCGCCGCTCTTCGGATCCTTGCCGACCACGCCTACGCTGATGCCCCCGATCGTGTTCCAGTTCTCCTTGGTCGACAGGCCGGCGAGCAAACCCTGCGCAGCGAGCCAGCTCGAGAGGCCGCTGTCGATCACGCTAGCGGGGGAATCAAACGGGGGGCCATGGTTGCAGTTTGGTGGGAACTTGTTCTCCGCACAGCCGCCGTGGAGCGGGTCGTCGAACCACAGAAAGCTCGACCACGGCATTTCGACCACCGGCATGGCGTAGTCGCTCGCGTAAAGCTTGCCACCTGCCCAAACGAAGTCGCGCAGACGCTGTTGGATCTCCGGCTTGCTCATGAACGCAAAGTTGGCGTTGTAGGAGCATGCGAACAACACGATGTCGTACGACATCAGAAGATCCGCTGAGTCAAGGAGCTTCGAGAGCGGCTCGCCGTGTTGGGGCTGATCTGGTCCGGAGTTGTCGTAAACGTCGAACTCGAGCTGCCCGCTTCCCCAGTCGACGCCGTGAGCGCCGTCCATCTTTGCGAGTCCCGCCTTCGCGAGCACGTCCCCGATGTGGTCGTGATCGCCGTAGACGAGAGCGATCCTGGGGATGTGGTCACCCACTGCCAGCCGGTGGGGCAGGGTCGTGAGTTCCTGATCGATGGTGTAGTCCCCCGCCGCGCCCGGCGTAACCAGTGCCCGGGTTCGACGGAAGTTCCCCTTCTGAACCACGAGGAAGAGCGGCTTCCCCAATGGCAGCTCAAGCTCAAACGAGCCGTCTGCGCCGGAGATCGTGCTTGGCACGCCCAGCGGTGCGGACACGCACTCGCCACACTGTGCCCCCTGAACCAGTGGGTCCGGCTCGACCGCAAATGCCGCAACCCAAGCGCCAGAGATTGGAAATAGCGGCGGAGACCCATCATGGTGTGGGCCCCAGACTCTTCCTTTGTATCGGGCTCCCATCGCCGGGGGTTGGTTGTCCGGGGATGCGTCTTGCGCGCCACCGCCTGGTCCGTCCGGCACGTCCTCATCGGAAGAGCCGTCGGACCAAGAGGGGTCGGCTGACGAGGACGAGGCCGCGCAGGACGAGCCCAGCCCTGTCGACACGAGAACCAGCAGGCCGGCGAGGAGCGCACGGGAAGGCGATAGCATCGAGGCCGTGGAAGCAAGGGTCAGACCCGACATCGGAGCGCTCAGGTGACGCTCACCAGGTCGTGAACCCCGGCGCCTTACGCGATCGGCCAGCTCGCGCGGTGCTCCCAGTGCGAATCGATGGATCGCGGTGACTGTGCCAGGCCCAGCGCGGATACCGTGCTCAGCCCGCGCGCCCGCGGCGGCGGCGTCGGAGTGCCATGACCACCACACCGAGTGCAAGCCAGCGAGCGCTTGGCTCGTCGCCCGCCGGGACTCCACACGTGCAGCCGTCGCCGTCGCCCGGCCCCGCCGCCTCCTCGGTGCGCGTGTCCGTTCCTCCACCCCCGCCGGCGGCTCCCGAACTACCCGAGTTGCCCGCCGTCGCGCCGGCAGCCACACCGGCAGAACCGGCGCTGCCGCCGCTGCCGGCGCTGCCGCCGTTGCCGGCGCTGGCGTTGCCGGCGCTGCCGCTGTCTCCGCCGCTGCCTGATACGCCGCCGGCCCCTGCGTCGGAGTTCGAAGTACCCACCATCGGCCCGATGTACTTCTTGGCAATGACCACGTCGTCGAACCAGGCCTGGCAGCTTGGGTCGGTGTCGACGAAGTGCTCCAGCCACACATAGTTGATGTTCAGCTCGGGCACCGTCCGCCACTGGAAGCCCGGGAATGGGGAACCTGCGGGATCTGGGACGAACTTGTCCCAGACCCACTTGCCCACGGGCTGGCCTGGTTTCACGTGGCTCTTCAACTCGCCGTCGATCCAAAACGCCTGTTCGCCGTTCTTGGCTGACGCGGGCTGGTTCATCTTGACCATGAGCTCTATCGAGAGCCACTTGCCCTTCGTCACGGCGAAGGGCGAGCCGGCATTCCCCCCCTTCTGCATGTTGAACGTGTTTCCCCAACACATGTTGTCGGGGCTGCAGCCTTGGTCCTTCCAGTACGTGTAGAAGTCCCACGCCTCGCCCTTCCCCATCGGCTCGACGCCGGTCGACCAGCGGTCGCTCCCGGTGGGCTTCAAGCCCGCTTGCGGGAACGGATATTTTGTGCTTGGGTTGCGTCCGCCCAGCCACGGCCAGTGGTGGATGTTTGTGCAGGCCGGATCGATCTTCACGTAGAAGCGGAAGTAGAGCTCGTCGTAACCCGGCAAGAGCCGGCGATAGAGCGCTGCAACGCCGTCCGCGTGCAGCGAGTTCTTCCCGCCCGACATCGGCGGCACGTCGCTCGCAAGCGCCATATTCTCCGGCCACTGTGCCTCTTCCCAGTTGCCGACGACTGAGTTGATCGACGCGGCTTCGAAGGATTCCGCGAACACGACGTCCGGGTCTTTCTCGATGCCCAGGTCGTGGGCGTACTTCTGCGCGATCCCGTAGTCGGCAGCCTGTGCCCCGGTAGCGGCCAGCAAGAGCCCGACGCCGTGAAAGCGCCCCAGGGCTCGTCCGAATCGATTCCTGACTGCGTTGCCCATGGCTTGGCTCTCCGGATTGCGGCGGCTCTTTTTGGAGCGGTCAGGATCACTATAGCGAATTGTGTGCCACCCGTCGCGCGAGCGCCTTGCCTTGGAATCGAGGGTTGAGCTAGGCGAAGTGCGATCTGGCGATTCGCATGGTCGCAAACGCGGCCGCCACCGCGCGCATCCGACTCCCACAGACTCACCGCGCCTGCGCTTCGACCCACACCCCCGGGCGGCCATAGGCGCCCAGCGGCTGCGAGCCAGGAAGCGCCACGTCCACGAAGCGTAGCCCCCGGTCGCCGCCCCTCCGACGGAGCGTCTCGAACTCGAGGCGCTCGCCGGAGGGACCGATCTCGACGACGGTCCTGGCGCCGGCGCGCTCGAGCACGCTGAACTCGAATCGCTCGCGCCGCGCTCCAGGTGAGCATTCGAGCAAGAGCGCGTGAGTCTCGACGCTGAGCCTACAGACGCCACCTTCGCCTTTCGACCCTGACATCAGGGTGCCGGACTCCCATGTGCCTTCGATGTCGCCGCCTGGGTCGGGCTGCCACTCGGGTTCGGTTGCTCCGCGTGCTGGCGGTGGCGCTAAACACGACACGACAGCAACGATCGCTAGCGGCGCTACAAGACCGAACCCAAGACTACGTGGTCGAAGTAGTGAATTTGATCCTTGGTGCAATCGCGCCCTTTTGGGTTGCCCGGGTTCGTTGGTGGGCCACATTCCGTCTCGTCGATTCCGCCATCCCAATTGTGGTTTATCTGCCACTCGTTGACGATGCCTTCACCGTAGTTGAGGTTCGTGTAAGAGCCCTGCAGCACGCCGTCGATCCACCACTTCACCGTGGCATTCTTGCAAGTCGGGCATGTCGACGCGATGACGAGCGCCTCGACGGTGTACCAAGTGTCCGGGACGAGATCCGTGTCGCTCACATTCGGGTGGCACGCAAATCCGAAGTCGGACGCGCAGGACTGCGGATTGTCGAGAGCGCTCGTGTTATGCGCGAAGAGCATCCGAAAATGCTTGTCCGGGTACTCCGCGGCGCGTTTGCTGACGGCAAGGAACCCGTTTGCCTTTTGCTTTCCGAAGGTGAAGTGCTGCGAGGCCAGGAACACCAACTTGTTTCCTGATTGGAGGCCGACGAAGTCCGAGTTCATCTTCCAGTTCATGCACATGTACAAGTTACTCAGGGCCTTCTCGCTCCCGGGCTTCGGCCAGATGGTCTGCTGGCCTCCGCTAGATTGCCCCGCGGCCAGGATCGACGCGCTCGCCTTCGGCGCGCTTGCCGGCGCCGGGCTTCCCGGCGGCTGCACGATCTTGCCAGCCCCGGGGTACACCTCCCAAAGCTGCCCCTCGCCGTCTGAGGTGTTGAACGGAGTGTCGAGCAACACCGCGGCACCAGCTGGCTGGTTTGGGCAGCCGGCCTTTCCGCCGCTGCTGCCGGTGCCGCCGCTGCCCGACCCGCCCGCGCCACCCGCATTTGTGCCTGTGGTTCCCCCGCCACTCGAGTTGCCGCTGCCTGTTCCTGCTGTGCCGCCGCCTGTCGGGCTTCCGCCCGTATTGCCGCCACCCCCGGCCGCGCTTTCCGAGACCGACCCCCCGCATCCCGAAGTGACGACGAGGGCGACGAAAAGGCACTCAGTGCTGTACCTGCGCATGTCGTGGCCCTAGCAATCGGTGTGCCCGGCGGATGTGTGCAGCAAGCGTCGACCTGCACCAAAGTCGCCTACTCTCGAGCGGGTCTACAGCACCGACGCCAAGACAACGTGGTCGAAGTAGTGTAAGCCCCTTACAGGCGGCCTGATGGTGTGCTCGGCCGCGCGCGCGCAGACTGCTGGCCATGTCGGGCACGGTCGCGACAGCGCAAGCGGCAGGATGCGGGGCACCGAGCCTACTCGACGCGTTGCTGTCGGGCTTGCG
>JAKLKA010000016.1 GCA_023150915.1 Polyangiaceae bacterium | reverse complement strand
GCATTGGGTGGCGAGCGCGAGCCTCGGCGATCTTGTTCTGGATGTGCTCCTCGCCGAAGACCTGGCGCGCCTGGTGGGCGTTGTGAGCGGCGCAGAGCATGGAGCAGTTCTCCGCCGTCGTCGGCCCGCCTTTCGCGAAAGGCTCGATGTGCTCGGTGGTGAGGAAGCGCTTCTCCGAACAGCGCCGCCCTTCGGCGTCCGTGAAGGTGCACTGGTCGCCGTCTCGCTCTCGCACCGCGCGCTGGACTTCGACCGACACATGCCGCGAGCCCGGCTTGATCTCGCGGCGCTTGCGCGGCTTACCCGCGCCGGAGCGGCGCTTCGTCGCCTCGGCAATGAGCAGGTCCAGGCCGAGCTCGAGGAGGGTGGCGAGGTCGCCGCTCGGCACCGTGTGGCTGAGCAGAGCCTGGGCCTGCTCGAGCTTGTCGCGGAACGCGGCTTGGGCGGTGAATTCCACGCGCACCCTCGCCGGCGACAGCGGCTCGAGGCGTGCGCGAGGGGCGGGGGTTGGCGCGGGTCCGGGGTTACCTGCTCCGGACCCCGACGGAAGGGGCGCGCCGGATTACCGTCCGTGGTCTGTGGCAGCGGCAGCGTCATGGGCTCGCCGGCTCGCGAGGCGGCGTGATCGAAGACGCGTCCCTTTTCGCAACCGTCCGGCCCGACTTCCGGGCGGGGATGGCTGCAGGTCGCCCTGACCAGAACCGATCGGGAGTGCGCTCAGAAGTTGCTGATTCGCGATCGCGGGGCCTCTGCGCTACGGTCTGACGCGTTCGTGATGCGCCATCGCTTGCTTGCCCCCATCGCCGCGGCCGTCACGCTGGCGAGCGCCGCGTCGGCCCAGAGCGCACGCTGGGAGACGGGCGGCGAGGTTGCGGGCTATGGGGACAGCGATCACGTCTGGGTGCTGACACCCTCGGCGCGGGCCCAGGTGCGCGCGGGCGGGTTCGACGCCCACGCCAGCTACCTGGTCGACATCGTTTCCGCAGCGTCGGTGGACATCGTGTCCACGGCAAGCCCGCGCTGGAACGAGGTGCGCCACGCCGCCACACTGGGTGCCGGCTACAAGCCGGGCGACCTGGGCGCGTCGGCGACCCTGGCGACCTCGGTCGAGCCGGACTTCGTCTCGGCAAGATTCGGTCTTTCGACCAGCGCGGATCTGGCGCGGAAGAACGTCACGCTGTCGCTGGGGTACGCCTACGAGCACGACGTCGCCGGGCGCACTGGCACGCCATATTCGGTGTACGCGTTGAAGCTGGATCGCCACGAAGTCGCTGCGAGCGCCCTGGTGGTGGTCGGGCGCGCCACCACGCTCACGCCCGCCCTCGACCTGAGCTTCGACTCGGGCCGGCAGGAGAAGCCCTACCGGTTCTTGCCGCTGTTCTCGGCGACCGTCGCCCCGCAGGTGCCCGTGGCCGCGGCGATCGACGACGTGAACCGCGCGCGCCTGCCCGGTCGGATCGGGGAGCGCCTTCCCGAGAGCCGACAGCGCGCCGCCGCCAGCCTGCGCCTGGCCCATCGCTTCCGTGCTTCGACGCTCACGCTGCTGGACCGGATCTACACCGACAGCTGGGGGCAGCTCGCCAACACCACCGATCTGAAGTGGACGTTCGAGCTGTCCCGGCGCTGGTCGGTCTGGCCTCACCTGCGCTATCACGAACAGACGGGCGTCTCGTTCTGGCGCCGCGCGTACGTGGGGCAGGTCACGGCCGGGCAGGTGGTCGCCCCCGAATATCGGAGCGGCGATCGCGAGCTCAGCCCGCTTCGGACCCTCACCGCCGGGCCAGGGGTCGCCTTCGATTTCGGCTCGCCCGAGCCCAGGGCCCTGAGCGCCGCGCTGGAGATCGAAGGCAGCTCCACGCGGTTCCGAGATGCGCTGTACATCGATCATCGCTGGGCGGGCTTCGCCGTGGCAAGCTTCACCGCGAGGTTCGAGTGAGACGCCTGCTCGTGTTGCTCGCGGCCGCGCTCGTCGCCAGCGGGTGCCGCGATCCGGTGCTCGAAGCCAAGGCAGACGCCCTGGGCCCCGACCCCGGCCCCTACGAAGAGGGTCCGCTGCACCGCGCAGGCTTCCCCTGCAACCACTGCCATGCCCGCGGCGGCCGCGCGAGCCCGCACTTCGATCTGGCGGGCACGGTCTACGCCGACAAGGACGCGGCCGAGGGGCTCGAGGGGGTCACCGTGCGGTTGTTCGACTCCACCGGCCGCCAGCAATCGGTGACCACCAACGCGGTGGGCACCTTCGCCCTGGGCGAAGGCGCGCTCGAGCTCGACTTCCCGCTCTGGGTTCGGCTCGAGCTGGGCGACGAAGTGCGCTCGATGCAGAGTCCGATCTTCCGCGAGCGCTCGTGTGCCGCGTGTCACCGGAACCCCGCCTCGCCGAATCGCCACTGGCAGGTGCATCTGCGAGGTGACCCGTGAGGTGGCTCTTGGCGCTGGCAGCGGTTGCCGCCTGTTCGGTCACCAGCCGCGATCGCGCGCTGGACGCGCCGCCGCCGGACGACTTCCGCTACGTGAGCGACATGCTGGTGAAGCGCTGCGGCTCTCTCGACTGTCACGGGCAAGACGGCCGCAGCCTGCGGCTGCACGGGAAATTCGGGCTCCGGCTCGACCCGGCGCACGTGCCTGGCTACAACAAGGACACGCTGGCCGAGGTCGACGCCAACTACGCGGCGGTGCTCACCCTCGAGCCCGAGGTCTTGGAGAGCGTGCACAGGGACGGCGGCCGCGGCGCCGATCGGCTGACCGTGCTGCGCAAGGGCGCCGGCATCGAGAGCCACACCGGCGGGGCGGCCCTCGGGGACCTCGGGGTCGCCTGCCTCACGTCGTGGATCGAGGCCCAGCTCGACAAGAAGACCTGCGTCGAAGCGGCCCAGCTGGAAGTGCCGCCGGGCTTCGCCTCGGGCGGCAGCGGCGGCACGGGCGGCACGCCCAGCGGCGGCACGGGCGGCGGCACGGGCGGCACACCCAGCGGCGGCAACGGCGGCACGCCCAGCGGTGGCGGTGGCACCACCGGCGGGACGGGCGGCACCACCGCCAGCGGAGGGGCTCCCGGCGGGGGCGGCGGCTGCGGGCTGTGCATCGATTTCTGGACCGACTACTACGACCCGAACTGCAAACCGAAAGCGGCGCCCGCCGACCACCTCGCCCTCGTCAGCTCCCAGTGCCACAGCTGTCACGGGCCCAGCGGTTCGGCGACACAGTTCTTCATCGCCGGCATGCTATGGGACTTCGGCGCCCAGAAAGGCGCCCCCAAGATCGAGGTCGGCGTCCGCGAGGGCTCGACCTTCGTCTACACCTGCAGCGACTCGGCGGGCTTCTTCTCGGTCCCGGCGGCGGGTGCGCCCAAGCTGGACTGGACCAAGGTCGAGACCCGACTGCGCGGGGAGTATGGCGAGAAGATCATGCCGGCCGAAAAAGAACACAAGCCGACCTGCAGTGAAGCAAAATGCCACTCGGACCCCGAGCATCAACTGTGGGCGCCGTGACCCAATTCGCACCGGCTGCACCCCTGCCTCGCTCCTGACCCGGTATGCTGGCCTTCGAGACCATCGTCCGCCCTCTGCACTTCCTGCACCTGGTCGCCGGGCTGTCGAGCGTCGCGTCGTGCGTGCACCTGCTGACGCGCCTGGTGTCGCGCCGACACGACCCCCGGATCCGGACCCACGCGCTGGTGCTGGGCGCGGCCTACCTCTCGACCTACCTGCTCGGAGCGCTGATCTACCCGACCTTTCGCGTGCGGGTGCGGGCAGATTTGCTCGATCGCCACTACCCGTGGGCGACGGGCCTGTTCGAGATCAAGGAGCACGCCGCGAGCATCGTACTCCTCCCGGTGCTGGCCATCGTGATCCTGTCGCGCGTGCTCGACCCGCGACAAGACCTGGACCGGCGTCACGTGCTGCTCTTGCGCGCGCTCACCGGCATCGTGCTCTTGGTGCTGATCTACAACGCGAGTGCCGGGTGGTACCTGGGCACGATCCGGAGCGTGTGACATGCGCCGGCAAGACGCGATCGTCGTGACGCTGTGCGCCGGCATGGTGGTGACCTGCGCGCTGTATGTGGTGGCTCCGCAGGCTCCGATCTACTACCCAGTCGATCACTCCTGGCGCCTCACGCCGGGCCCCGGTGTGGCGATGCGCTGGTATGGCCGCTCGGCGGTCGCCTTGGGCGCCGGCGCCCTCGCCATGCTCGTGGCCTGGCCGCTCAGCCGGCGCGCGCCGGACGCGCCGCCGCCGCCCTGGCTGCCCAAGCTGGCGGCGCTGCTCGCCCTCGCGGCGATCACCCTTGCCCTGGGACACACCGTGGTCCACGAGTGGCGCGATTGGATGACGCGCTAGCGTTGCGCTGCCCCGACTGGCGGCAACGTCGTGTAAGCTCGCGCGGCATGACACGAACGCGCCTGGCTGGCCTGGCCGTGCTGGTGGCCGCTGCCTGTCGTTCGCCGAGCCCGGCGCCGGTCACCGACGCCGCGGCGCCGCCCTCCGCAACCGCTTCGTCGCCCCCAATCCCCAGCGCACCCAGCGCGCCGCCGGGTGAGCAACCACTGAAAGTCGGCACGCTCCCGCCCGCGCCACCGCTCTGCATCGACGACGGCTGGTGCTGGGAGAGCCCGCTGCCTCAGGGCAACGTGCTGAGCGCCGTGTGGGGGTCGGGCAACCGCGCATGGGCGGTGGGCAAGTCAGGCACGATCGTGGGTTGGGACGGCAAGCACTGGGCCTTCGAGGCGAGCGGCACTGAAGAGAACCTGCTCGCCGTGTCGGGGCTCGGCCCGGACGACGTCTGGGCCGCCGGCGATCACGGGACGGTGCTGCACCACGACGGCAAGCGCTGGCAAGCCCAGAAGACCGGCGCCGACGTCGGCCTGAATGGGATATGGGCCCTCGATCCGAAGAACGTGGTCGCGGTGGGCAAGGACGGATTCGCGCTGCACTACGACGGCAAAGCGTGGAAGAAGCAGGCCACGGGAGTGGGCTTCGAGCTGAAGGGCGTGTGGGGCAGCGGCAAGACCTTCATCGCCGTCGGCCGCTCGGGCTCGGTCGCCAGAAACGACGGCACGGGCTGGAAGCCCGAGTCCATCGAGACCACGCCTTACCTGCGCGCCGTGTGGGGCGCGTCGCTCGACGCGGTCTTCGCGGTGGGCACCCCAGGGGACCCGGTGTTCCGTCACGACGGCACGAGCTGGAAGCCGATGGTGGGCGGAACCAACCAGAGCCGCCGCGCGATCTTCGGGGCTTCCGGCAAAGACGTGCTCGCGGTCGGCGACGGGGGGCAGCTCTCGCATTTCGACGGCGAGCGCTGGGCGGCCCTGGGCAAGCTGCCCGCGAGCGAGGCCGGCGGGCTCTGGATGTCGCCAGAGACCGCGATCGTGGTGGATGTGGACGGCCGTACGCTGATCCGTCGGGAAGGGGCATGGAGCGGCTACGACAGCCCGAGCACCGCGCGCCTGCTGGGGATCTGGGGCAGCGGGAGGAACGACGTCTGGGTCGTGGGCGATCGCGGAACGCTCGTGCACTTCGACGGCGCCAGCTGGAAGGCCGTGCCCGCCCCCACCACCGAGTACCTGTCCGACGTCGCGGGGCGCAGCCCGAACGACGTGTTCGCGGTGGGGCTCAAGGGCGTCATCGTTCACTTCGACGGCAAGGCCTGGCAGCGCCAGGACAGCGGTACGACCGAAGTGCTCGGCGGCGTCTGGTGCGGCGCCACCTCGACCTTGGCCGTGGGGCGCAACGGCGTGATCGTGCGGCACGACGGCAGCGCGTGGAAACGCGAGCCGAGTGGCACGACCGAGTTCCTGAACGACGTCTGGGGCAGCGCGCCGGACCGCGTGTTCGCGGTCGGCGAGCGGGGCACCGTCATGTACTTCGATGGCAAGACGTGGTCGTCGCAGGGAAGCGGCACCACGGCGAGCCTCAACGCGGTGTGGGGCAGCGGTGACCGCGACGTCTTCGCCGTGGGCTCGGACGGAACGGCCTTGCACTACGACGGCACGCGCTGGAAGCCGATCGGCAAGGGTCTGGAAGCGGCCAAGGCGAAGAATCAGATCTTGCACGACGTGTGGGGCAGCGGCCCCGGCGACCTGTGGGCAACGGCGTCGGGCGGAAAGGTGCATCACTACGACGGCCGCAGCTGGACCACCTCGACCAACCGCGGTGGCCTGGTGCTGACCGGGATCTGGGGCAGCTCGGCCGACGACCTGTATGCGGTCGGTTGGAACGGCACGATCTTGCATCGCTCGCGGCCGAAGTGAGCCGGCGACCCGCCGAAGCATCGTGTATCCTGCCGTCAGAATGCTCGACTGGGGCATCGATCCCCTGGCGCCCGAGAAGCTCCCCGAAGTCCTGGGCCGCTACCAAGTGCTCTTGCCCATCGCCAGCGGCGGGGTCGCCACGGTGTATCTCGGCAGCTCGGTGGGGGCCGCCGGGTTCGAGCGCGAAGTCGCCATCAAGCTGACTCACCGCCACCTGAGAGACAGCCCCGAGTTCTTCACCCAGCTGCTCGACGAGGCGCGCCTGGCAGGGAAGATTCGCCACCCGAACGTGGTCAGCGTTCATGACGTGGGGCTCTCCGACAAGAGCGCGTTCATCGTCATGGACTACGTCGAGGGCGAGTCGCTCTCGGCGGTCCAGCAGATCCTCAAGCATCGCCACGCGCGCATGCCTCTGCCCATCGCGCTGAAGATCCTCGAGGACGTCCTCGCGGGCCTCCACGCGGCCCACGAGCTGACCGACGACGACGGCTCGCCGCTCTACGTGGTGCATCGAGATGTGACCCCTCACAACATCTTGGTCGGGGTCGACGGGGTCTCGCGCCTGACGGACTTCGGCGTGGCCAAGGCACGGGCGCGACTGACCATGACCAGCCCCGGCCTGGTGAAGGGCAAGATCGCCTACATGTCGCCCGAGCAGGCCCAGGGCAAGTCGATCGATCGAAGGGTCGACGTGTGGGCCGTCGGCGTGGTGGCGTGGGAGCTCTTCAGCGGCTCACGCCTCCACGAGGGGACCAACGACCCGGTCTTGATGCTCAAGATCGCACGCGACCCCCCGATGCGGTTGCGGCACGTCTTGCCCGACGCGCCGCGCGAGCTGGACGCCGTGCTCGCGACGGCGCTCTCGATGGATCCGCGCTCGCGCCCGCCGACCGCAGAAGCCTTCTCCGAAGCGCTGCGTGCCGCCGCCGCGCGCTCCGGCGTCGGCATCGCCGACGCGCGTGCGGTCCGGGATTTCTTGCTCGATCTGGCGGGCCCCGAGCTCGAGGCGCGGCGCGACAAGGTGGCCGAGATCCGAGCGCTCAGGCAGCGCTGGGTCGCCCCCGGCAGCTGGGGCCCTTCCGAGCAGATCGCCACCGAGGCCGCTCCTCAGGTGCCGCTGGTCCATCGGCTGGAGCCCACGGTGGTGGACCGCCGGGCACACCTGCCGGCCCCGTCGCGGCGTTTCGCCCGCGTCAGCGCGTTCCTCTCGGCCGTGCTCACCACTCCACTCGCGTCGCGAGCGTGGGTCGCCGTATCCATCGTGCCCGCCGTGTCGCTGGTGCTGGCCTGGGCGGTGTCGAGCGACGGGGCGCCTCGGGTCACCCGCGCCATCTCGCCGCCCCCATCGGCGCCGGCGGCAGCGCCCGGGCCTTCTGCAGCGCCACCCTCGTCCGCCCCGCCCCGCGCCAGCGCGCCGGCCCCCGAGCCCAGCGAGCGCGTGCTCACTCCCGCCGAGCTGGGCGAGGTGCCGGCCGCAGACGCCGCGGTGGATGTCGAGGGCGTGATCACTCCCGCCGAGCTGGGTGTGGAAGCACCGGCCGAAGCTTCGGGCAAGCGCCGCCCGCCTCCGAGACCGCGCTGATGGGCGAGTCTCCGTTTCTCATCGCGCTGTCTTCGGGGCTCGAACGCCTCGAGCGCGTTCTTCTGCGTGTGTGGCAGCTGCTCTGCCTGCTCGGCATCGTGACCGGCTTGGTCTACGCCGCGCTGGTGTCGCGCCCGCTCGGCTACGCCTGCGCGCTCGGTTCGTCGCTGTTCTTGATCTGGTTCGTGATCGCGGGGAACCTGGCCGACCGAGGCGAGGCGCCGCGCTCGCTCTCGGGCATCAACGCCGCGGTCGAGGCGCTGGTTCCCTGGGCCTTCCTCCTGGGCATCGTCTGGAGCAACGGGCCGGAATATGCCCTCGGTTCGTGGGTGCCGCCGTTCTTGTTCTGCAGCTCCATCGTCACCCACGTGGCTCGCCTGCGACTGTGGGCGCCGGCGATCTTGGGTGCGTCCGGCGCGCTGGCCTACCCCGCAACCTACTGGTTCTTCGTCGTCGATCGACTGCCGCCAAGCGCCCTGGGCTTCTTGCTCAACCAGCCCTCCACACAGCACGCACGCTCGGTCACGCTGGCGGCTTCCGGCCTGATCGGCACGCTGCTCGTCTTCGGGCTCCACTCGGTGATCGTCGGCGCCGAGAGCGCCGCCCGCGAGCGCGAGCTGGGTGGGCGATTTCGCGTCGTGCGTGACCACTCGGCCGGTGCGACCGGCGTGCTGTACGAAGGTGAGTACTGCCCAGAAGGCGGGTTCTCGCGCAAGGTCGCGATTCGCCGCTTCCACAGCCACGTGACCGATCACGCGGAGCTGCTCGACGGCTTCCGGCAGGCCGCCTTCCACGCCGCGCAGCTGGTCCACCCCAACATCGTGCAGGTGCACGACTTCTTGCGCACCAAGGGCGCGCACTACCTGGTGCTGGAATGGGTCGACGGCGTTTCGCTCGACGCGCTGACCCGGACCGCGCGAGCCACCCGGCAGGGTCTGGACCCCGAGCTGGTGGCCTACGTGGGGCTCGAGCTCTTCGCGGGCCTGGCCCACGCGCACTCGGGCGCGCTGGGCCCCGACGGCCACCCCCTGCGGGTGCTGCACCGTGACCTCAGCCCGGACGGGATCCTGGTCTCGACGGCCGGCGAGGTGAAACTGGGAGGCTTCTGGGTGGCCGCGGCGCTCCGCGACTTCAACCGCCAGAGCGAGGGTCACCACGGGTACATGGCGCCAGAGTGTGCCGCCGGGACGGTGGACGAGCGGAGTGACCTCTACTCTGCCGGCGCGATCGTCTGGGAGCTCTTGCTCGGGCGCCGACGTACGCCCGGCGAAGCCACGCTCTCGACCGAGATCCGCCCCGACCTGACGCCCGAGTGGGATCGCTTCTTCGCGCGGGCGATCGCCCACGCCCCGGAAGCGCGCGCCGAGAGCGCCATGGAGCTGATGGCGCTCTTGGCTGCAGTTCCGCGCCGGGACGCCAGCGCGACCCGCCACGACCTGGCCACGCTGGTCAGTCACGTGCGCGCCAGTCACGCCGCGCGCACCGGCGGCTACGAGGCCCTCAACGTCGACGGTAAGGGCGCGGATCGAGGTTGAGTCGGCGGAGCGCCTCGTACAGAGCCGAGCGGCCCATGCCAAGCAACGCCGCAGCATTGGCCACGTCACCCGACGCACGCTCGAGCGCGTCGCTGATCCGCTGCTGCTCTTGATCGGCACGCGTCGCCGGGCCGCGCCGGACCGACGGCAAGACCAGCAGCGGGACGACGTCTTGCTCCGTGATCTCGCTTCGGCCCTTGCGGCGGGCCACCTCGACTGCGGCGGCGATCACGTTCCTGAGCTCGCGCACGTTGCCCGGCCAGGGGTGCAGCATCAAGGCCTCGAGAGCGGCGCTCGACACCTCGGCCGCGGCCGCGTGAGCGAACGCCAGCGACAAGAGCGGCACGTCTTCGCGGCGCTCGCGCAAGGGTGGCAGCCGAACCCGCAGCCCCGCCAGGCGGTGCAGCAGGTCTCCGCGGAATGCGCCGGATTCGATCAGCTCGTCCACGTCGCGGTTGGTGGCCGCGACCACCCGAGTGTCCACCAGCAGCGATTGATCGTCGCCCACCGGGCGAACCTCACCGGTCTCGAGCGTGCGCAGCAGCTTGGCCTGGACGGGTGCCGGCATCTCGCCGATCTCGTCGAGGAACAGCGTTCCACCGTGGGCGGTACGGAAGAGCCCCGTGCGCTCGCGCGTGGCGCCCGAGAACGCGCCGCGCGCGTGACCGAATAGCTCGGCGTCGACCAGCTCGGCGGGCACCGCCGCGCAGTTGAGCGCCACGAACGGCCCCGGGCGCTGACTGAGCTCGTGCACCAGCCGCGCGATCACCTCTTTTCCCGTGCCGGTCTCGCCCAGCGCCAGCACCGGGCTTCTGGTGGGCCCGATGGTCACCAGCGCATCCCGCGCGTCGTCCAGCGAAGCGCCGCCGATCATCCCCGGCAGCTCGGGCGGGCGCGGGCGAGCGTAAGGGGCCACGTCGGCGACCACGAACAGCGAGCGCCCAATGCGCACCACCGAGTGCAGCGCCGCGAGTACCCCCGCTTTGCCGACCTGTGCCCCGTCCACCCAGGTCCCGTTGCGACTGCCGAGGTCGGTCACCAGCACGGTGTCGCCCCGCCGCTCGAGCCGCGCATGCAGCCGCGACGCCCCCGGATCGTCCAGGCGCAGATCGGCGGACTCGTCCCGCCCCAGCGTGAGCGGTCGCGGCAGATCGATCAGCTCGAGGCCGGCCCCGGCCACCGCCGGGGCTTTCACCAGCCCCAGCACTGCCGGCTGGCCCACGCCGCCGACGGCCGCCCGGACGTGCTCGGTGACCGTGCGCTCGTTCACGGGCGCCATTGTAGCCGAAGCCCGGTGCCCAAGCTCAGAGACCGAGCCCCTTGGCGATGATCTCGTTCATGATCTCGGTCGTGCCACCGCCGATGGGAAGCAGGCGAGCGTCCCGGCTCAGTCGTTCGACGCGCGTCTCGCGCATGAACCCCATGCCGCCGAAGATCTGCACGGCCTCGTAGCAGACGCGCTGAGCGACTTCGGCCGAGAAGTTCTTCGCCATGCTCACTTCTTTGACCAGGTAGTCGCCGTCGCGCACCCGCAGGGCACACGAATAGTTCAAGGTTCGGGCCGCTTCGACCTCGGTGGCCATGCGGGCCAGCTTGTGGCGGGTGACCTGAAAACCCACCAGCGGGCGGCCGAACGCCGAGCGCGCGCGCGCGTACGCCAGGGCGTCTTCCAGGGCGATCGCGGCGGTGGCGTGGCCGTAAAACGCCAAGGCCAGCCGCTCGTGCTGGAAGTTCTTCATCAGCGCGACGAACCCCGAGCCCTCGTCCCCGATGCGGTTCGCTTCCGGCACGCGCACGCCGTCGAAGCCGAGCTCGGCGGTGTCGCTGGCGCGCCACCCGGTCTTCTTGAGGGCCCGCGAGACGCTGAAACCCGGCATGCCCTTCTCGACCACGAAGAAGGTGAGCCCGCCGTGCTTGTCGGGCCCGGTGCGCGCCAGCACGCTCACCAGGTCGGCGCGAGCGCCGCTGGTGATGAACATCTTCGAGCCGTTCAGCACATAGTCGGTGCCGTCGCGCACCGCGCGTGTGGCAATGCCCGCCACGTCGCTGCCGGTGCCCGGCTCGGTGATGGCGAGCGCGGCCACCTTCTCGCCCCGCAGCACCGGCGCGATGAAGCGCTGCTTCTGCTCTTCCGAGCCAAGGGCCAAGATCGGTGGCAGCGCGATGCCCAGGCTGCCGAGCCCCGCCACCACGCCGCTCGAGCCGCCGGTGAGCAGCGCTTCGACGCCGATCAGCCCGTGCAACATGTCGCCGCCGCCCCCGCCGTACTCTTCGGGGTAGGCCGCGGCCAGCACCCCGGCCGCTGCCGCTTCGAGATACAGCTCGCGGGGGAACAGCTCGGCTTCTTCCCACTCTTCGACGAAGGGCGCGATCTTCTCCCTCGCGAAACGCAGACACGAGGCGCGAAAGAGCTCGTAGTGCTCGTCCAGCTTCATGGCGATCAGTGGCAGCTCTCGAAGGTCATGCTGGCCACCACGGTGTTGCCGCCACCGGTGCAGTTCGCAGCGACCGAGCCCTGGACGTTCTTCACACCGTTCACCTCGCTGTTCTGCAGCTGCATGGTCATGGTGCCGCAGCCCTCGCCCAGCATGTCGGTGTAGCTGACCCCCGCCGGGAAGTAGAAGACCTGCACCTTGCCGCTGGGCAGCTGCAGGAACCGCACTCGACGCCCGCCCTTGTCGAGGAAGTCGACCCCGCTGAACTGGGGCATGTTGGCCTGCCCCGACCGGCAGGTGTCGACCTCGAACGGTGCACCGTTCACGGTGATGGTTCCGGTCGACTTGGACTTGCACGCGAGCAGTGCCGCGAGCACGAGCGCCCCGAACACGAAGGTGTGACGCATCTGCATGCGACTAGCATCCGCCAGCTGGGGCCGCAACGGAAGGGCTCAGTGCGGCAGCCTCGATCGGGCGGCAGCGGCGGCGGCCGTGGCGGGCTCTGTCAAAGAGCGAGGTGGCGCGAAGGCCTTGGTTTGTGGCTATGAGGGTAGCGGTCCGAGCCGGTGACGGCGCAGGCGTCCGAGTTGCTCAGCGGTGGCGGTGAGCGAGATCAGTGGTGCTGGCGGTCGCCTCGCGAGCTTCTTGTGCGCCGAGCCAGCGCGCCGCTTCCGTGTAGAGGGTGGGGTGGGTGCTCGCGAGCGCGAGCAGGTAGTGGAGCCCGTGCGCGCGGACCGCCTGAGCATTCTCCTAGGGTGGAAAATCGCATCGGTGAACTCCTTTCGTCCGCCCGGCGTGATGGCAGTACCGGAGTAGCGGCCGAGGAAGTGCTGATTCTGGTCGGTCGACAGGTTCGTCCAGTTGATCCACGCTCAGAACGCGGCGCTCTTGCCGGCGTACTTCAGCGTGTCGGGGCCCTGAACCGTCAGGTAGCCGCCGACGTCGATTTGAGTCGCCATTTCGACCTTGCCTGGTACGAGCTTGGCTGCGCTGGCCGAGGCGGTGGCCGTGTGGCCGTTGCCGCTCGCGTCCGCGACCGCCGTGTCGAGGCCGCCGAGCCTCTGACGCAGGGCGGGGCTGACGAAGAACGGCGGCTTCCTCGGGGGAGCGAGAGGTGGAGGCTCGGGGTCTTCGCCGAGCCTGCGGAGGAAGCGGGTGACCGTCTCTGCCGCGGTGACCATGGCGCGGAGGACCATGGGAGCGCCGCACTTGGCGCACTTCTCGATGTCGATCTTGAAGGTGCGCTTCAAGAGCTCACGCCAGGGGCGATACCTGGAGCGATGAGTTGCCGGTCGAGCTTTCTTGCCTTCGTGTCCGGCGTCATGCGCGTGGGGGTGGGACCGATGCTGCGAGCCGACAGAGCAGGGAGAGCGGGTCGAGGTCGATGGCCGTGGTGCCGTCGGAGAATCGTGTAGCGCCCTTCGCGGCGAGGCCGCGCGGCGGTCGATCACGCCGGGAAGAACAGCCACCACACCTCTGGCTCGAGATCCCCTTCGGTGGCGAGGCCGCGGCTGGGCACGCGCAGCGTGATGCGGCAGTAGCCGCAGCGCACGACCACGGCGGAGGGCGGATGATCGAGGGGCGCGCCGCACTTGGAGCATTCGACGCTCTGCACGCCCGCTGAGTCTTGCGCGACTGTGGCTTCGCCCACGCCGCGAGCGTGGGCCGCGGCGATCGCGCCGCCGAGCTCGGGCTTGGAAGCGCGGGTGCCAGAGGGCAACACGTACTTGGACTCGATGTCGCAGGACTTGCAGCCGACGACGAGCATGCCCACGGCGCAGCGCCGCACTTCCAGGGGCTCGCTACAGTCGGGGCAGGTGGGCTGCCCCGCAGCCGCGCGGATGACCATGGTGGCCTGCTTGATGCGATGGGGCCTGATTGCGTCGTTGCCCAGCGCCACGACCTCGGCGTCGCCACTGAGCGCACGGGCGCGGGCGTGGTCGATGGCGTCGAACCACTGCCCGGGTTCGAAGGGGTTCGCTTGGCCGCAACGCAGGCAGTCCACGCTCCCGTCCATGTCGATGTGGTTCAGCGGCGAGCGGCGCTGGCAGTGCTCGCAGCGAAAGTGGCATTGAACGCGGGCCCAGGAGCCAGTGGTCATGGGGTCAGCGTACTCGCCCCGGGGGGCCAAAGTGAGAATCCGAGCACCCGGGCCGGCTTCGTTCGAGAGGTGGCGAAGGTGAGATAAAGGGGGGGGGTAGTTCTCTGCCGAAGGCTGCCGCCGGCGCGAACAACGCCGGAAGCCGGCCTGTTTCGGCTCTGGAAGTCCTCGACCCGCGCTGCTGCACCCTGCACTGTCCCCGTCGCAGAGGCTACCAGGCACACGTCCGCCCTACGCGACCGCGGCGGGAGCGCGCTACGACACGAACATCTCCATCTGCGCTTCCACGGAAGTGACCGAGCTCGGGGTGAGGCCCATGTCGAAGGACCGCACCTCGATGCGAGGTTTGTAGACCAGCAGGTGGATGCGATTGCGGTGCACGACGACCTGCGCTGGGTACTCGAGCATCCAGCGCACCCGACCCGGCTGGCGCACGCTCGCGATGCGTGTGGCGCGCGAGGCGTCCATGCGAACCAGCTCGCATGTCTCTTCGGGCGTTCCTCCGACATGCGACGCGACGACCAGGTCGTCGCCGTCGGCGGCCATGCCGACGGCGCTGCGATGTCCGAGAGCGCGAACCGCTTGGACCCGGAGGTCGTGATCGAGGAACGCGATTCGCCTGTCCAAGGCGTCCCAGGCCAGCGCCATGCCGGAGGTCGTCCTCACCAGCGAGAAGTACTTGTCGTCCGCCGGATTCTGCGTTCGCCGGACCAGCGAGCCGGTTTCGATGTCGATCTCGAACAGCTCCTTCCAGCCCGCGAGCACCAGCGTCCCGCGCGGATGCTCGCGAGACGGTGGCCGATGGGGCACCGCGGCGTGCACGTAGCCCGGGTCCACGTTGATGGGCGTCCGCCGGATCCGCGCGCTCAGTGTCCCGCTTGGCCCGACCCCAGCGCCAGCAGCGGTCGCGGCGGGCCCAGGCAGCGGCAAGCGCAACATCCGATGTGGATCGCGGTGCGTCGCGTGCCAGCACCCCACCGACAGCGCCGCCACGCAGAGCGCGGCCGTGAGCGCGACCAGGAGCCCCAGCCTCGCGCGAGTCATGGCTCCCTCCGGGGGCGGTACACGCCGTCGAGATCGTGAGCGCATGGACCACGGCCGAATTGCAGCTCTCCACGCTCGTTCCAGTGACCCCAGCGCCCGCTCCTTTCGTTGTGGATCCAGATCCGCCGCTCGACCCCCGCGCCGCCCCAGGAACCGTCGACCTCCAGCACCCGCACGTTCGGGGTCGAGCCGGGGGGCCACCCGTCGTCGGCGAACGCTCGCGGCACGCTCTTGCCGGCCAAGACCAGGACCGGTCCGTCGATGCTGCGCAGCGAGCTCGAACGAACGATGACGTCGTAATCGCGACCCCCCGAGGGCGCGAGGCGAATCCAATCGCCGGCTTTGGTCTGAGACACCGGGACCTTGCGGAAGCCGGGGGATTCCTGGATCACGAATTCCGTGTCGAGGCCGATGCGGCTCGCTCGCGCCGGGACGTCGCCAGATCCACGCGAGAAAAGCAACGCTTGCCCGGCGTAGCCCCGGCAATCGAGTCCGATCTCGTAGTCCCACATCATCTGTCGGATCGCGTCGGTCTGTGGCCACCGTCCGGCCCGACTACCAATCAGGGCTGCTCAGTGCGGCGGCGAGCAGCGCGTTGACACGACCGGGCTCTTCTTGGTGCGCGAAATGCCCGGCCCCGTCCAGCACGTGAAGTGACAGCGCGGGGGCGACAGCCCGGTGCTGGTCCGCGAGCTCGCGCACGAAACAAGCGTCGTGCTCGGCCCAGATCAAGCTCACGGGCACGTCGATGCGCGGCAGCACGGGTCGCTGGAAGAGCGTGCCGACCCCCTGGCGAATCGCCGTGCGATAGTAGGCCAGCGGCGCCCCCAGCGAGGCCACGCGCCCCACGGCGCCCTGGGCCGACGCGACGATCGCGCGCGGCGCGCGGTCCGCCCCCGGCGTCTGCCGGAACATCCGCCCCAAGTTCCGTGCTCCGCGCAGCGACAGCCACACCTCGGGCACGAGCGGGACCTGGAAGAAGAACATGTACCAGCTCTTGGCGAGCTGCCGCACGTTCGAGGCGAGCGCGATCTGCATCAGCCCGGGATGCGCGCAGGCGATGACCACCGCACGTTCGACCCGCTCGGGGTGGCGCGTCGCGAGCAGCCAGGTGATGGCGCCGCCCCAATCGTGACCCACGACGCGCACCGGCCCGTCGCTCACGTGGCGGCAGAGCGCTTCGGCGTCGCCGACCAAGGTGTCGAGATCGTAGCCGCCGGCCGGGCGCGCGCTCTCCCCATAGCCACGTAGGTCGGGGGCAATGACCCGGAAGCCCCGCTCGACCAGGAACGGCAGCTGCAGGTCCCACGAGCGGTGCGTCTCGGGAAAGCCGTGCAACAGCACCACCGGCGGCCCTGCGCCGGCCTCTACCCAGTGCAGGCGGATCCCGTTCAGCCGCGCATAGTGGTGGGTCAGCTCCACGCGGTCACAGGCTATCGCGTCGCCGCCGCGGGTGGGGTACTCTCGAAGCCTCGGGAGTGCTTTGCATGGCCAACTTGCGCACGCTTTCATCCAGCTTGGTGATCTTCGGAGTGGTCGCGGCCCTCGCGGCTTCTTGCGGGTCGGACGACGACCGGCCCGGAAACCTTCCCCACGGCTCCGGGGCGAGCGGCGGCAGCGACGCCTCGACCGGCGGCAGCTCGGCCAGCGGCGGCGGCCCCAGCGGCGGCAAGGGCGGCACCGGCGGCACCGGTGGGTCCACCGGCGGCACGGGCGGCTCGACGGACGCCGGCGGTGACGCGAAGACCGACGCGCCCGCCGACGCGAAGAGCGATGCCCCGCCCGCCGACGCCGGCTCCGACGTCGACGCGGCCTATTGCCAGAACGGACAGAAAGACGGCGACGAGTCCGACCAGGACTGCGGCGGTGCCGTGTGCCCGCGCTGCGACACGGGCAAGGTGTGCGGGGCCAACAACGACTGTGCCAGCAAGAAGTGCAACACCAGCAAGCTGTGCGACCCGCCGCTGTGCACCGACAGCATCAAGAACGGCAACGAATCGGACACCGATTGCGGCGGCCCCAACTGCCCACTGTGCCCCGACAGCAAGACGTGCAACTCGGGCACCGATTGCGCCAGCGGGGTGTGCTCGGGCACCCCCAAGACCTGTCAGATCCCGACCTGCAACGACAACGTGAAGAACGGCAACGAGGGCGACAAGGACTGCGGCGGCCCGTGCCCGACCAAATGCAGCCTGGGCCAGGGCTGCAAGGCCGCCAGCGACTGCGGCAGCCAGGTCTGCACCAGCAACCAGTGCAAGTGCCCTTCCAGCATGGTGCTGGTCGCCGCGCCCGGTGGCGGTTCGTACTGCATCGATCAATACGAGGTCACGTACGAGCAGTACGAGACCTTCTGGCAAGCGGGGCCGACCTACAACCTGGCGGTCTGCACGTGGAACACCAACTACACGCCGTCCAGCGGGTGGCCCGCGCCGCCCACCGGCAAGAAGTATCCCGTCCGATACGTCGACTGGTGCGACGCCTGGGCGTACTGCCAATGGGCCGGCAAGCGCCTGTGTGGCAAGCAGGGCGGCGGCGCGGTGGCCTACGGCGACTTCGCCTCCGCAAACCAGAGCCAGTGGATGAATGGCTGCACGGCCGGGACCAACACCTACCCGTATTCGGGCGGGTACCTGGCGAACAAATGCATCGGCAGCGACCACCCGGTGGACGGCGGCATACAAGGGCCGCTGGCCGTGGACCGGAATCCCAACGACTGTCAGGGTGCCGCACCCAGCCTGTACGACATGAGCGGCAACGTGGCCGAGTGGGAAGACTCTTGCAACGGCACCGCGGGTACCAGCGACGACTGCCACGTCCGCGGCGGCTCGTTCCAGCAACAGCAAGCGGCCCTGGAGTGCAAGGCCAACCGTGCGCAGAAGCGCGACGCGAAGCTCGCCGACGTGGGCCTGCGCTGCTGCTTCCCGTGAGCGCTCACGGCATCGGGTGCGCCAAGAAGAACTGCATCACAGCCTCACCCCAGGTCACGGGTGAGGCCTGGTTGCACTTGAACGAGAACACCTGACCCGGCTGCCCCCCGGGGTCGGTGCTGCCGGGGTAGCAGTGCCCTTGGATCAGCGACGCCCCCGTGTAGTCGTGCTGCAACATCTCGAACACCGTGCCCTTGGCGTTGGTGTAGCGATCCCACACGTGCATCGCGTCTTGGGACACCGGGGACCCCTTCGTCATCCCCAGCACCTTGATCACCGCGTCGCGGCTGGTCTGCGCCGTCGAAAACGCGATCAGCGCATCCTTGGTGCCGTGCATGTACAAGATGGGCATCTCGCGCTTCGGCGCGACGCCCTTCGAGAAGCAGCCCTCTTGCGCGGACTGCCCGAAGGCCGCAGGTGCCGCGCTGGCGATCAGATCCGCGTGATCGCAGATGAAGCGCCAGGTCATGTCCCCGCCCTGAGAGAAGCCCGTGAAATGGATGCGTTTGGGGTTCACGTGGAAGGCATTGATGGTGCGCTGCATGAAGTCGAACACCTTGGGGTCGTCCTTGGCGGCCGCCCAGTCCGAGAGCGGCGGCGCGGGATCGGCGTTGGGCTGAACCACGATGAAGCCGTTCTTCTCGCCCCGAGCCGCCAGCTGGGTGTTCGCGTCTTCCATCTTCCCGCTCATCGAGAAGCCGTGCACGTCGACGATCAGCCCGCAGGCTTGCGTCAGGCAGGCAGGCGGCACCGAGGCGTTCCACTTCAGACCACTGCACTCGTACACGTGGTTCGGCTTCGCGGTGACGTCCTTGATGCAATCGTCGGCCACGGGCGGTGGGAAGCCGCCACCGCCCGTGCCCCCGGCGCCACCGGCCCCGCCCACGGCACCACCAGCTCCCGCAGCACCCCCGGTCGCCGCGCCCCCCGCGCCGGCCCCGCCGCCGCTCGACGCGCCGCCGCTCGACGCGCCGCCGCTCGACGCGCCGCCGCTCGACGTGCCCCCCGTGCCCTTCGGCTCCGCGCCGTCGTCCGAGCCGCAACCGCCCACCAGCACGCCCACCACCAGCAGAGTCGATGCAGCCCGCATTCGTCCAACTTAGCGCGTTTTGCCGGCTCAGGGACCCGCGCTAGACTCGGCCCGTGGCCACGCGGGCGATCGCACTCGGCTTCGGGATGGCCGTCGGCGCGGCCGTCGCGGCGGCCTGTGGCTCGAGCGAGAGCGACGACACGGGGTTCAACGCAGGCAACGACGCCTCGGTCGACGTGTTTCTGGGCAGCGACGCCTCGATCTGGCCCGACGCCGACCCTGCCCCGGATTCGGGCGCGGGCCCGAGCCCGGGCTTCGACGCCGGGGACGCGGGCCCGTCCGGCGTGACCTGCAGCAACAAGCCCGGGAAGAAGGGCAGCGCGCTCTCGATCGAGGTTCAGAGCGGCGGCAAGAAGCGCACGGCCCTGCTCCACGTGCCCGAGAAGTACGACCCCACCCAGGGCACGATGTTGGTCCTGAACTTCCACGGCTTCATGTCGGCGGGGTGGCAGCAGGCGCTGCTCACGCGCATGAGCCAAGAGAGCGACCAGCGCGGCTTCATCGTCGCCTATCCCGAGGGGGTCGCGGCCAGCTGGAATGCAGGGGCCTGCTGCGGCACCGCGTGGACCGACGGCGTGGACGACGTGAAGTTCGTCCGCGACCTGCTCGACGCCATCGAAGCCGAGTGGTGCATCGACAAGAAGCGGATCTTCGCCACCGGCATGTCCAACGGCGGCTTCTTCTCGCACCGCCTGGCGTGTGCCGTCAGCGACCGCATTGCCGCCGTGGCTCCCGTGGCGGGCGTCTTGGGCATCGAGCCGAACGCCTGCACGCCCTATCGCCCCGTGCCCATCTTGGACTTTCACGGCTCGGCCGACGGCATGGTGCCGTATGGCGGCGGCACGCCGCTGGTGCCCCAGCTGGGCGCCGGGCTGGTGTTCCGCTCGGTCCCCGAGAGCATGGAGTTCTGGCGCAAGAAGAACGGCTGCTCCACCTTCGAGCAGGTCATCTTCGAGCAAGGTGACGCGCGTTGCGTGCGCTGGCCCGACTGCGACGCCGGGGTCGGCACGGTGCACTGCCGGATCGACGGCGGGGGCCACACCTGGCCCGGGGGCCTCGCCATCCCGGCGGGCAAGACCTCGACCAGCATCGGCGCCACCGCGACCATGCTGGACTTCTTCGCGGCCCACCCCATGCCGTGACCCTATCGCCCTGAACAGAATCGTAGTACTGCCACGGTGTCACGTGTCCGTCACCGAGCAGGGGCAATTTCCGCCGCGAATGATGCAAGCTGCGGCGCACCTTTCCATCGTTCGCCCGCGACCCGCGCCAAGGCACCAGATGAAGCTCGCCGCGATCGACATCGGTAGCAACTCCGTCCACATGATCGTGGTCGGCACTCGCGAGAACCACTCGTTCGAGATCCTCGATCGCGAGAAGGAGATGGTCTTCCTGGGCAAGAGCGTGTTCGACCACGGCCGCCTGACGGACGAGGCCAGCGCGGCGGGCCTGAACGCCATTCTCAAGTTCCACAAGCTGGCGATGCGGCACGGCGTGAGCGACATCCGCGCCGTGGCCACCGCCGCCGTGCGTGAAGCGGACAACGGCGGCGAGTTCTTGTACGCCATCGCCGAACGGACCGGCATCGTGCCGCAGGTGATCACCGGTGCGGAAGAGGCACGCTACATCTACCTGTCCGTGCGCAACGCCATCGACCTGTCCAGCCGCAGCGCGCTGGTGTTCGACATCGGCGGCGGCAGCGTCGAGACCATCGTCGGCGATGCGCGCTCGATGTGGCTGGGCCGTAGCCTGAAGCTGGGCGTGCAGCGCCTTCGCGCGCAGTTCGGCGGCGGGGCGCCGCTGGGCCGTCGCGAGCGAAAGGGGCTGGAAGATCACGTGCGCGCCGTCGCCGACCAGGCCATGGCCGAGGCCCGCGCCGCCAACTTCGAGCTGTGCATCGGCACCAGCGGTACGATCTTGGCCCTGGGTCAAGCCGCCCATCGCCTGAAGGGCGGCGAGCCCTGGCAGAGCGCTACCGGGCAGATCGTGCGCTTGGAAGATCTGCAGGGGCTGGCCGACCGGCTGGTGGCGGTGGGCCCGGCCGAGCGGGCGCTGATCGGCGGCATCGACGCGGCCCGAGCCGACTCGATCCACGTGGGTGCCGTGCTGCTCTGCACCTTGCTCGAGCTGTGCAAGCAAGACCGCATCACGCTGTGCGAGGCCGCCCTGCGCGAGGGGCTGGTGCTCGACTACCTCGAGAGCCGCGCCGACAGCATTCGGCAGTTCGAGGTGGTGAAAGACATCCGCCGCCACAGCGTGATGGAGCTGGCGCGGCGCTGTGGGCAAGCTGGGCCTCACCCCGAGCACGTTGCCAGCCTGTCACTGTCGATCTTCGACCAGACCCGGCACCTGCACGGGCTGGGGGACGACGAACGGCGCTTGCTCGAGTACGCCGGCGTGCTGCACGACGTCGGCCAGCACATCGGCTACGAGCGACACGAGCACCATGCGGCCTACATCATCAAGAACGGCGAGCTTCGTGGGTTCACCGCCGAAGAGCGCGAGCTGATCGCCATGCTGGCGCGCTACCACCGGAAGGCGCGCCCCAAGCGCCGTGACCTGGACTACGCCGCGCTCCCTTCGCGCACGCGGCGGGCGGTGCGCGTGCTGTCGGGCATTCTGCGGTTGGCCGACGGGCTCGACCGCAGCCACCATCAGTTCGTCCAAAGCGTGCAGGTCGAAGAGCGAAACGGCACGCTCCACTTCGACGTGATCGCTCGCGGCGACGCCGAGCTCGAGGTGTGGGGTGCCCGCCGAAAGGGCAAGTTGCTCGAACGCGAGCTCGGTCGCCCGATCGAGCTTTCGATCGGGGCCAGCGCCAAGGTCCAGAGCGCGTGAACGTGGGCGTCGATTTCGGCGGGACCCGCGTCAAGGCGGGGCGCGTCGACGGCGCGCAGATCGTGGCTGCCGAGAGCCAGCCGACCGGCGCCGGCGCGCCGCCCGGCGAAGTCCTCGATCAGATCGCGTCGCTCGTGCGCCGCGTGGGCGGGGCCCCTTCGAAGGTG
Organism: Polyangiaceae bacterium; assembly: GCA_023150915.1. GTDB lineage: Bacteria > Myxococcota_A > Polyangia > Polyangiales > Polyangiaceae > JADJKB01. Next base: position 57,335 of record JAKLKA010000016.1, on the reverse strand, counting down.
GGCGTCGCCATCCCGGGCGAAGTCGACGCCGCCGGGCGCTGCTACCGCTTGCCCAACGTGCCGGGCTTCGAAGGGGTGAACATCCGCCAAGAGTTGGAGCGCCGCTTGGGCCTGCCGGTGGCCGTCGAGAACGACTCGACCACGGCCGCTCTGGGCGAGCTGCTCTTCGGGCATGGCCGCGCGCACCAGAGCTTCTTGGTGGCCACCCTGGGCACAGGCGTGGGCGGCGGGTTGGTGATCGACGGCGCCCTGCGCCGGGGCGCCCACGGTTTCGCCGCCGAGATCGGGCACCTGCTCGTCGACAGCTCACCGTCGGCGCCGGTCTGCGTCTGCGGCCTGCGCGGTTGCATGGAAGTGTTCGCCGGCACTCGCGGGCTCATGGCGCGCTACGCCGAGCTCGCGGGCCGCGCCGCCGAGCCCGCGGCCATCGCCGAGCTCGCGCAACAGGGCGACGCCGCGGCAGCTCGGGTGTTCGCCGAAATGGGTCGAGCCCTCGGCGTCGCGCTCGGCCAGGTGCAGAAGCTGCTCGACCTCGATGCGCTGGTGTTCGGGGGCGGAATCAGCGCGTCGTTCGCCTTGATCGAGCCGTCCCTTCGGGCTGCGCTCCGGGCGTGCGCCTTTGGGCCACCCACGGCCGAAGTCCCGCTTCTGGTCAGCGCGCTGGGCGACGCCGCCGGCGTGCTCGGCGCAGCCCAGCTGTGACTCACAGCCCCAAGAGCTCGAGGGTGCACAGGTCGGCGGGGGTGTCGGCATCGTCGGCGTCGAGCACCACGAACGCCAGCGCGTCGCTGGCCAGGGCCAAGCCCTCTGCCTTTCCGGTGAAGGGTCGGCCGCCCGGGTGCTCGATGGGGACGGGCTCCCCTTCCCCGAGCACGCCGATCGCGCTGCCGACCACCACCCCATCGCGATAGGTGTCCGGTGACGCTTCGGCGCACGCCAAATAGAACAGGCGCCCGCCGGCCGACGCCGCGTCGGTGAAGGTGAGCCGAACGCCACCCAGCGTCCCGAGCGGGTGCACGCGCACGTCACGCAGCGTGGGCGGCGGGCTGTCGGGCTCACCCAGGTGGGCTTCCAGCTCCGAGACCCGAACGCGCGCGCTGGCGTTCACCGCCGAGCGGCCGGCGCGGGGAGCGCCGTTCCCCCGCTGCAGCAGCACCAGATCCGCGCCGTCGAGCGCCGCGCCTTCCAGGTTGAGCTCGCTCCCCGAGAACGCCGTGTCGTCGCGCAGCGCTCGGTAGAAGCGCGGCACCGGGCAGGGCACGGCTCCCACGCCGGGCGTGACGCGGACGATCACCTCACGCCGCGGTGTCGACCCCGAGCCGAACGCCCAGAGCTCGGACCCGAGGGCGACCAGCGCCTCCAGATCGAGCTTGTCGGCCTTGCGATCGGCCTGAATTCCGCCGAACGGGACCCAGTCCACACGGCCCGATCGCGGTTCGACCAAGGCCAGGCTACGGGTGTCGTCTTGCACCACCGCCAGCCGCTCACCCCACCAGGCGAGCCCCGAGCCGGCGCGCACGTGCCGCCCGCTCGAGTCGACCAGCGGACGCCGTTCGACGACGCGCGCCGCGCGCATCACAACCTCCCGCTCACCGTCAGGTGTCGGTCGCTCACCACGTCGAGCCGCAGGGTTCCGAGCCCGGCTTCCGCGAGCTGCGCCTCGATCTCGGTGGGCGTGAACGCAGCGAACAGCGACGCCTCGAAGTCGCGCCGGAGCAACTCGGGCTCGCCGCGTGCATGCTCGTGCACCAAGCGAGCGACGGCGGCGGCCGATTCGGGCCGCATCAGGTCCATGATGAAGACCCGTGCGCCGGGCGCCGCCAGCTGGCCCACTGCCGCCCACAGCACGCTGGGATCGTGCAAGTGGTGAAGCAAGCTGTTCGAGACCACCACGTCGTAGTGGGTGTGCGGTGCGGGGTCGCGGGGCAAGAGCGCCTGCGTCAACGTCACTCGGGCCGCGAGCCCGGCGGCGGCGATGCGCTCACGCCCGTAGCGCAGCATCGCGGCGCTGCCGTCCACACCGTCGATCGCCAGCTCGGGGCAGCGCCGCGCGAGCCGCGCAGTGACGTCCGCGGGGCCGCAGCCCAGGTCGAGCGCTCGCCCGGAAGGGAACCCAAAGCGCTCCACGAGCAGGTCGACGAAACGCTCGTGGGGCACGGCGAAGCTCGCCTCGGAATAGGCGCGCGCCTGCGCATCGTCGTCCATCAGCTCGGGTTCGATCACGCGGTCCATGCGGCTTGGCCGCAGCCTACCCGGAAGCCGAAAACTGGACAGCCTTTCAGTGCTGGTTGTATGAACAGCATCATGAACCTCACGACCTCGGAAACCCTCGTTTTGGTTGGACTTCTGGATCTGGCGCAGGCCGATCGCGCGGCCACGCTGATCCGCCTCGCGGCCGAGACGGACCTCTCTCGGCAGGCAGTCGAAGCCGGTCTCGGGCGGCTCGATCGAGCGGGTCTGGCGGACCGCGAGCGCCTGCGGCTGACGCTGACGGGGCTGGCGCTGGCGCTGGCGGTCGCGCCGCGCGCGCGCCGCCTGCGACGGCCGCGGGTGCTGGCGGCGTGAAGCGCGTGTATCAACCGATCGCATGCGAGCCATCGTCATCCGCGAGCCCGGCGGGCCCGAGGTCTTGTCCCTCGAAGAGGTGCCCGAGCCCGAGCTCGGCCCGGGGCAGATCGCCGTCGACGTGAAAGCCACGGCGCTCAACCGCGCCGATCTGCTCCAGCGCCGCGGCGTGTATCCGCCACCGAAGGGCGAGAGCACGCTCCTCGGGCTCGAGTGCGCCGGCGTGGTCGCGGCCCACGGGGCCGGCGCCAGCGGCCCGCCCGTGGGCACGCGCGTGATGGCGCTGCTTCCGGGAGGCGGCTACGCCGAGCGGGTGGTGATCCCCGAGCGCATGGCGCTGCCGATCCCCGACGCGCTGAGCTTCGAGCAAGCAGCCGCTATCCCCGAGGCATTCCTGACCGCGCAGGAAGCTTTGTTCGCGCTGGGTCGGCTCGAAGCCGGGCAGACGGTCCTGATCCACGCTGCGGCCGGTGGGGTGGGGTCGGCGGCAGTGCAGCTGGCGCACGCGCACGGCGCGCGGGTGGTGGCCACGGCTGGGAGCCGCGACAAGCTCGACCGCGTGCGTGGGCTGGGGGCCGACACGTTGGTCGACTACAAGGCCGAGGACTTCGCAGAGACGGTCAGCCAGGTCACCGCAGGCCGGGGCGCCGACGTGGTCCTCGATTTCGTGGGCGCGGCGTATTTCGAGAAGCACATGCGCTGCCTGGCCATCGGCGGCCGGCTGGTGGTGATCGGCGTCCTGGGCGGCGTGACGGCCGAGCTGAACCTGGCCCAGCTCTTGATGCGCCGGACTCAGATCTTGGGCCTGGTGATGCGCTCGCGGCCGGTGGCGGACAAGGTCGCCATCAGTCGGGCCTTCTCGCGAAACTGGCTGCCGCGTTTCGCGGGCGGCGCGCTCCGCCCGGTGGTCGACTCGGTGTTCCCGCTCTCCGACGCCAGGGCTGCTCACGAGCGCATGGAGCAGAACGCCAACGTCGGTAAGATCGTGCTCACCGTCTGACTTGCGGCACGAAGAGTTGCGACGTCAACGGCTGAAGACCCAGTTCTGGTAGCCCTTCACCACCACGCCGAAAGTCAGCGCCGTCGAGTCGTCCAAGAGGTGAGTCACGCGCAAGAACAGCGGGCCGAGCCCGAGCTCCCCCTGCGGGCCGTGGACGCGATCGTCCACGTCGTACGCCCACCCGCCCGCCACCCAGAACCCCTCGTCGAAGTACTGGCCCTCCAGGTAGAGCGGCCCGAAACCGGTGCCCGGGTTCGCGAGGGCCGTCCAGCCCAGATTGAACCCGACCGCGGTCTTCGGCAGCACCAGATCGCCGTCCATGGCGTGGCTCACGTCCCGCTCGCCGATGTGCACGCCGTATTCGGGCCCAAGGCCGTAGGCGAGGACCTTGTCCTGCCCTTTCGGATAACCGACACCGACCGACGCGAGCCCGCCGAAGGTGAGGAGCACCATGTGTTCGCCCGGATCTCCCGGCTCTTCCACCACCCCCGGCGTGGGCTTCTCGGGCGGCTCGGTGGGCTCGATGTGCCCGGGCGCGTTCACCGGGTGGTGATGCACCGAGCAGCCCACGCAAGCGACCAGCATCACGCTCGCGCGCCTCACGGACCGCCCCCGGCGTCGGGCTCGGCCATCACCAGCGGTGGGCGAGCCGGCTCGATCGGCGCGCGGCCACCCTCATGGCGGTGGGGCGCGTCGAACACGTGCCGCATCGAGACGCGCAACGTCTCGGTGACCTGCCCATTGAAGCGCAGGGCCACGGTCAGCGTGCCGGTGCGTTTGCCGGCGTTCCACTGGGCCTGGTTGTCGAAGACGAATGGCACGTACAGGAAGCGATCGTCGTGGCCGAGCTCGAGGGGCGCGGTGCGCTCTGCCGCGAACCCAGCGCCGTCGATCTGGGCTTCGGCCGAGACGACCTCCACGCGGCAATCGCCCGCCTGGGCCTTGCGAGCCATGATGCTCAGTCCGAACCCCTCCTTTCCCGACTTCGAGATCCACGGCTCGATGCGCGCGCATCCCAGCTGCCTGGCGCCCAAGGTCTCGAGCCGCCACTCGGGATAGGCGCGATGCACCTGCGGGCGCGAGGTTGCCCCGCAGGCGAGCGATGTGGCCATCACCGCCAAGAGGCGCGCCGGCCGAGACGCGGCGGGCGGCTCACGCCGCAGCCAGCACGCCGCCAAGGCCACCATCGGCAGCGCGACCAGATCGGTTGGATCGAGCAGCATGGGGCCCCAGGTCGCGGACACCAGGGCGTTGGTCTCCGGGTGGAGCTTGACCCCGGCGAACCCCAGCGCCGTCAGCCCCGCGCTGGCCCACGCGAGCCGCTGCCGCGAGCTCGACGTGCACCCCCGCAAGAGCACGAAGAGCAGCACCGGGAACAAGAACAGACCGGCGAAGTCGCTGAGCTTGCCGGTCAGCGCCCCGGGCAACAACCCCGCGCCTTTCAGCACGTGGTCGTTGAGCGCCAGCACCGCGAGCGCTGCCAGCGGCGCCGGACGACACAGCTCGCCGCCGATCGAGTGAAGAGGGCGTGTGGTTCCCAAGGTTCCGGGGGTAACGGGCCGACCGCGGAGCATCTTACGCCCGCGCTAGCGAAACCGGGCCACCATGCCGGCGCTGGCCGACCAGCTCACCGCCGGCACCGCGTGCACCACCACGTCGGGCTTCTCGAGCATGAATTCGTGGCGGGTGAACGGAAAGCCCACTCCACCCTCGAGCCCGAACGCCAGGCCGGGATCGGGGGACAGCTCGACCCGCCCGAGGGCGTGGCCCGCCAGCCAGAGCTCTTCGGCGCTCTTCGGCTCGACGATGCGCTCACTGGCCTTGCCGGCCGCCCGGACCAGCCCCGCTTCGAGCCCGGCACACGGAACCAGCGCCAGCCGCGACCCCGCCATCAGCCGGAGGGGGCAGGCCGAGATCCGCAGCGCGTACAGCGAGAACTCGGCGATGCCGGCGTCCACGTGGGCGGGACCCGTGTCGGCGTAGCGAAGCGACGCGCGCGCAGCGTGTGAGTGGTGCAACACCTCGCCGACCGCCGCCACGGCCGGCGCGAGCTTCGGGGCGAACCCCTGCTCCACTCCGACCGACGCCCCGAAGCCGAACACGAAGTCGGGCTCGACGCTCTTCGGTGCTGGCCGCGGCGCGGGTGGCGGGGTTGGCGGGCGGGGCGGGGCCTCGGGCTCGGGCTTCGGGGGCGAGGGCGCCGGAGCTTGGGCGCCGTCCTTCGCGACGCGCGCCTCGATGGCGAGCGCGGTGACCAGCGCGATGGCACTCACCGCCTCGCTACAGGTGGCCCCGGTCACGTCACGCACTGCCCGCGCGCCGTCGTGGTCGGTGAAGTCGAGCGTGGCCATCGTGCCGGGGTCCCCCTGGGTCACCTTCACGCGGTAGGTCCGGGCCAGATCCGTCGAACCCGCGATGCGACCGCGATCGAGCCGGGTCTCGACCTCGCGCTGGAAATCCGCGGCGGTGGGACACCCCTCTGGCGCCTCGTACTCGAGCCGTACGGACACGTCGTCGGCCCGAGCGGCACCCACCCACCCCACGGCGGCGGCGAGCACCAAGAGCAGCGCGAGCCCACGCATCGACGCGAGGCTCGCACTGGCAGGCCACGGTCGCAACCAGTGCTATACGGCGGTGGCCATGAGCCCGGTCGTCGAGGCCTGCGCCCTCGAGAAGCGTTACGCAGATTTCGTCGCGGTCGCGGGCATCGACTTCCAGATCGCCCCGGGCGAGTGCTTCGGATTTCTGGGGCCCAACGGCGCGGGCAAGACCAGCACCATGCGCATGCTCCAGTCGGTGAGCCTGCCGAGCGCCGGCACGCTCCGCGTCCTGGGCATGGATCCGCGGCACGACGGCAAGCGCATCCGAACGCGCCTGGGCGTGTGCCCGCAGGCCGACAACCTGGACCCCGACCTGCCGGTGATCGACAACCTGTTGGTGTATGGCAGCTACTTCCCCCAGGCGCGGGCGGTGACCGCGCGCCGCGCCGACGAGCTGCTCGAGTTCGTGGCGCTGGGGGACAAGAAGAACCATGCCATCCCCGAGCTGTCGGGCGGCATGAAGCGAAGGTTGGTCATTGCCCGAGCGCTGATCAACGAACCCGAGCTCTTGCTGCTCGACGAACCGACCACCGGGCTCGACCCCCAGGCGCGCCACCTGATCTGGACGAAGCTGCGCGAGCTGCGGGCTCGCGGCGTGACCATGGTGCTCACCACTCACTACATGGACGAGGCCGAGCGACTGTGTGACCGCCTGGTGATCATGGACGGCGGCAAGATCTTGGCCCAAGACAGCCCGCGCGCGCTGATCGACGCCCACGTGGGGCAAGAGGTGTTCGAGCTGGGGGCGAGCGCCGCCGAGGCTCGCGACTTCTTGGCGGGGCTCGACCTGTGCGGCGCGTCCCACGAGCACACCGGCGACCTCTTGGCGGTGTTCTTGAGTGCAAAGCACCAGCTGTCCGAGCGCCTGATCGAACGTGCGCGCGGCGCGGGCTCGCGATACCTCTTGCGAAACGCCACCCTGGAAGACGTGTTCCTCAAGCTGACCGGCCGGGAGCTCGACGAGTGACGGCTTCGACCTCGTTCTTGCATGGCGCCGCGAGGGTCGCCGGGCGAAACCTGACGGTGTGGCGGCGCTACGCCGCGGCCAGCGCGCTGGGCAATTTCGGCGAGCCGCTGCTCTATCTGATCGCCCTCGGCTACGGCCTGGGGCGCGTGGTCCCCCCGATCGACGGCCTGAGCTACGCCGAGTTCCTGGCGCCGGCGCTGATCGTGTCGACGGTGATGTACACCGCCACGTTCGAGGGGACCTTCGGCGCGTACACCCGCCTGACCACCCAAGGAACCTTCGAGGCCATCTTGGCGACGCCGGTGACCATCTCCGAGATCGTGACCGGCGAGATCCTCTGGGGCGGGCTCAAGAGCGCGTTCGGCGCCACGGTCGTGCTGGTCGTGGTGAGGGCCTTCGGGCTCGTCCCGTCCTGGCTCGCGCTGGGCGTCTTGCCGCTGGGCTTCCTGGCCGGCGCCATGTTCTACGCCATGGCGTTGTGCATGACGGCGCTGTCCAAGAGCTACGAGTTCTTCAACTACTACTTCACGCTGCTGGTGGCGCCGATGTACTTGTTCAGCGGCGTGTTCTTCCCGCTCGAGGGCGCGCCCCCGTGGGCGCACCGGCTCGCCCAGGTGCTGCCGCTCACCCACGTGGTCGCGGTCTCGCGTGCCCTGGTCCGCGGCCAGCCCAGCTGGCACACCGTGGGGCACGCCGCCGTGGTGCTCGGGTGCGCTGCGGCGGCGATGGCGCTGGCCGCCCGTCTGCTCCGGCGTCGGCTTCAGATTTGAGCAATTTCATGAGTTTGTGGGCGCAGATGATCAATCCCGGCGGCCGCGGGGATTAGACTCCGACGTGCACACCGGCGTGAGCCCCATCGAGCGACCCCAGACGTCGGAGCCCCCGCTGCCGGTGGCTTCTTCGGGTGAGCGCGTTCGCTTTCCCGCAGCACCCGCTCGCCTGGAGGAGCTGGTCCGGCGCGAGCTGACACCCGTCTGGCGCCTGCTGCGGCGGGTGGGCCTGTCCGAAGCCGAGGCCGACGATGCGGCCCAGCAGGTGTTCATCGTCGCTGCGCGCCGCTTGGCCGAGATCGATCCCGCGCGACAGCGCGCCTTCTTGTTCTCGACGGCCCTGCACGTGGGGCGGCGCGCACATCGCACGCGAAGCCGTCGGCGCGAGGACGACGACGACGCGCTGGTCAGCCGGCGCGATTCGGTGCCAGGGCTCGACGAGCTACTCGACCAAAAGCGCGCTCGCGCGTTGCTCGACGAGCTGCTGGCCGCGATGAGCGAAGATCTGCGCGTCGTGTTCGTGCTCTACGAAATCGAAGAGCTGACCATGGCAGAGATCGCCCAGGTGCTCGAGCTGCCGCCGGGAACGGTGGCCTCGCGCCTGAGGCGAGCACGGGCCGAGTTTCAAAGCGGCGTGGCCCGCATCGAGAAGACCCCAGGAGAACCACGATGACCGACCCCGAGCGATTGCTGGACACCGACGGCGGCGGGCTGTCGGCCGCTTTGCTGCGCGCCGGGCGAGCCGAGGGGCCGTCCGACAAGCTGCTGGCCGACACCCTGGTCGCCGCCGGAATCGGCGCGGCGGTGGTGGGTGCGGGCGCAGCCGCCACGGCCCTCGGGGCGGGTTCGAGCAGCGCCCTCTTGAAGGCCGGCAGCACCACCAGCCTGACCACCCTGGCCATCAAGTGGCTCGGCATCGGCGCGGTCGGCGGCGTGGTCACGGTGAGCGCGGCGGTGGGTGTGGAAAAGAGCATGCATTCTGCCCCCGCGCCCCAGGTGACGGCGGCAGCGCCGGCCGCGTCGATCGACACGCGATCCCGTCCGCCGCAGCCCGCGCCGGGCCCAGCGCACTCGGAGCCCGAGCCGGTGGCCTCTGCGCCGATCACGCCGCCGCCGAGCGCACCGGCGGTGAAGCCCACCGCGCCGTCCATCGCCGAAGAGACCCGCGCCATCGATCAGGCTCGGCGCGAGCTCGCGTCGGGCAACGCCAGCGCCGCGCTCGCCACGCTCGACGCCTACGATCGACTGCCGGGCCCCCACCGCCTGCAGCCCGAGGCGCTGCTGGTCCGGATGGACGCCCTGGCGAAGTCCGGCAACGCCGCGGCCGCGCGGGTGGTCGCCAAGAGCCTGCTCGATCAGAGCCCGAACGGCCCGCACGCCGCCCGAGCCCGACAGGTGCTCGGCAGCGGCGATCAGAAAGAGTGATCAAACTCCCCACATCCGGGGATGAGCTGGGTGAGGCGTCGCCAGCGCGGCCCGACCAGGAGGACTTCAATGCTTCGAAACGTGCTTGCATTCACCGTGGTGGCTTTGGTGGCCGCAGCCTGCGGCTCGCGCCCGTCTTTGGGCAGCGGCGACGACGATCTGAACCAGGGCGGCAACGCCGGCTCGGGCGGGGGCACCGCAGGCGGGGGCAACACGGGTGGAGGCGGCAACACCGGCGGTTGGGATCCGTGCTCGGGCCTGCCGTGTGGCGCCGCGTGCACGGCGTGCGACCCGACCGATCCGAACTGCGCCGAGACCGCCGTCCTGAAGTTCTGCGACGCGAAAGGGAGCTGTGGCCAGGCCTATCCCGAGTGCGGGCCGCCGCCCGTGTGCAAGCTCGACCAGGACTGCCCCGGCATCGGGGCACCGTGCCAAGCGTGTCCGGGCGGAGGCTACGCTTGCCCGTGGACCAAGTGCGAAAACGGCCAGTGCGTGGGCGGCTTCGACAGCTGCCAGGGGGACCAGTGCAAAGACGACGGCGACTGTCCGTCGATCATGGCCCCGTGCCAGCAGTGTCCGAACGGCACCTACTCGTGCCCGTGGACGAAATGCGAGAACGGCAAGTGCACAGGCGGGTTCGACGGCTGCAAAGGCTACGACCCCTGCGCCGGAAAGGGCTGCGGCGCCAGCTGCACGGTGTGCCCGCCCAACGACCCGACCTGCAACGAGACGGCCGTGCTGAAGTACTGCGATGCCGGAGGGAACTGCGCGCCGAGCTACCCAACGTGCGATCCCACCAGCCAGTGCAAGGCCGACGGCGATTGCATCATGCCCGCGATCTGCAAGATGTGCCCCAGCGGCCAGTGCGCCAAGGGCGCCTGCGTCAACGGCGCGTGCGGCTGGCAATGCCCGCCGGCGCCGAAGCCCGAGTGCAAGGCCGACGGTGACTGCATCTTCCCCGCGGTCTGCAAGCAGTGCCCGAACGGTCAGTGCGCCAAGGGCGCGTGCCTGAACGGAAGCTGCGAGCTGGTCTGCGGCAGCTGAGCGCTTGCCCTCCCCTGCGCGGCGGCCGGTGATCCCGAGCCGCCGCGCGGCCGTTTTGTCAGGGCGCGGCGGGGCGAATGCGGATCAGCCCGTCACCCGCTCCGACCCTCGCCTGACAGGCCAGGCGCACGTGCTCTGCCCCGCCCACCAGCTCCAAGAGCTCGCGTTCGACGGCACTCGGGGCCTCGAGCAAGTCGGCGCCCTCGACCACTTCGATCTGGCACGTACCGCAGCTGGCCGAGCGGCACGAAAACGCGATCGGTGCCAGAACCTCGTCGCACAGATCGACCAGCTCGGCACCCGCAGCGGCCTGAATGCGCTTCTCTCGCCCAAGGGCGTTGCCTTCGAACACGACGGTCGGCACCCCCGGATTGTTGGGCGTGGACATCGAAACCGCAATGCTAAGCTCGGCCCGTGCTCGCCCTGCTCAACGACGATCCGCCGCGGCTGGTCCGCGATTACCCACGCCCCCAGCGCGGCGCGGGCGAGGCACGGCTCCGCATGCGGCTGGCCGGGGTGTGCGACACCGATCTGCAGCTGATGCGGGGCTACCTGGGCTATCGCGGCGTGCTCGGGCACGAGGTCGTAGCCGACGTGATCGAGTCCGACGAGCCCGGCTGGCTCGGTCGGCGCGTGGTGGCCGACATCAATGCGGGCTGCGGCCGGTGCGCCGAGTGCGAGCGTCACCACGGTCACCACTGCAGCACCCGAACCGTGCTGGGCATCGTGGGCCGGGACGGCGCTCTGGCCGAAGAGCTGGTGGTTCCCGAGCGCTGCCTGGTGGCCGTGCCGGACTCGGTGCCCGACGAGCGCGCCGTGTTCGCCGAGCCACTGGCCGCCGCGCTGCACGTGCTGGACGCGATCCCGGCCGGCTTCGCGGGCCGGGCCGTGGTGCTGGGCGATGGCAAGCTGGGGCTGTTGATCGTCTTCGCCCTGGCAGCCCGCGGCTCGTCGGTGACGTTGGTCGGCCACCATCCCGACAAACTCGCACTGGGCCGGCGCTTCGGCGCGCGCTGCCTGCTCGAGAGCGAGCTCGACCGCGCCGCCGAACAGGCCCCGCTGGTGGTCGAAGCCACGGGCAGCGCTGGCGGCCTGGCGCTCGCGCTGGCGCTCACGGCGCCCCGCGGCACGGTGGTGCTGAAGACTACCGTCGCCGGGCGCCTCGAGGTCGATCTGGCGCCGATCGTCGTGAACGAGCTGCGCGTGGTGGGCTCGCGCTGCGGCGACCTCACGAGCGCGGTGAATGCGCTGGGCGCGGGCCTCGACCCCAGTCCGCTGGTGGTGGCGCGCTACCCGCTGAGCCGGGCGGACCAGGCCCTGGCTCACGCCAGCCAGAAGGGCGTGCTCAAGGTCGTGGTCGAGGGGGCGCCATGACCCCTGGTGACGGGCTCTTGGTCCGCGGCGATCTGATCATCCCCGAGCGCGACCTCAGTATCCGAGCCACCCGCGCCAGCGGCCCTGGCGGCCAGAACGTGAATCGCGTCTCGACCAAGGTCGAGCTGCGCTTCGACCTGCCCGGCACCACCGCGCTGGACCCGGGCTGCAAGGCGCGGCTGCGCCGGTTGGCCGAGAGCCGGCTCGACGCCGATGGGTTCGTGGTGATCGTGAGCCAGGTCACCCGGTCGCAGAGCCAGAACATCGAGCAGGCGAAGGCCAAGCTCGTCGAGCTGATTCGCGCCGCGCTGATCGTGCCCAAGCGCCGCAAGAAGACGCGCCCCACCCGCGCCAGCACCGAACGCCGGCTCGACGACAAGCGGCGACAGTCGCAGAAGAAGCAGGGCCGCGGCCGGAGCGACGACTGACCCCGCGCTCACTTCGACTCTTCGCGACAGATCTCCGACTGGTCTTTGGGGCAAGAGACCCTCACGTGGAAGTGATCGTCGTGGGGGCTCGCGTCCTCGGGCTGCTTGAGCAGGGCTGCGACCTCGGTGACGTATTTCTGGAACGCCGGCTGCTTGGTCGCGTACCCGAGCATGCGCTGGCGAAGCCCGCGCGACACGAAGATGTGCGACAGCCCAGCGCGCTTGTCTCGCACCCACGACTGCACCAAGAGCCAGTTTCGCCGATCGTCGAAGGTCAAACCGCTCCCATCGGTCGCCTTGCCATCGGCGGTGAACGCGACGAACTTCTCCGGCAGCACCGGCTTGCCCGCGGCGTCGAGCGCGTAGAACCCCACGTCGGCGTCACGCCCGCTCTGGTGCGACCGATGGCCGCTGAGTGAGCCCCCGTGCTTGCTGGACAAGTCACCGACCAGAAGCACGGAACCGGGGGCGGCCCTGGCGAGCTCTTTGGCGCTTCGCCCGAGCATCAGCACCAGCGCCGGGTGGCCGTAGGCGTTGTCCTCGCTGCCCGCTTTGATTGCCAGGTGCTTGCTCTTCTTCAGGCGCTTGGCGCGCACCTGCCAGCCGGCATTCGGGTGGCCAACGGTGAGCGACATCAGGGAAAACGGAGCTTTGGTGAATCGCTTGGGCAGCGCACGATCGGGCAGGCCGCCCGCCACAGCGGGCAGCAGCAGCACCGCCACGATGAACGACCAAGCTGCGGGCGACCGCACACCGACACGCTAGCGCAATTCTCCGATGCCGGCAGTGAGCTTTACACCGCTCGCCCGATCTGGTTGAACGGCCCGACATGAAGACGGTCGTCGTGTTCGGCGCCACGGGCTTCACCGGCCGGCTGGTGGTCGAAGCGCTGCTGGCCCAGGGCGAGCGCGGCGTGGTGCTGGGCGGCCGAAGCGAAGCAGCCCTGCGTGCGCTGTCAGAGAAGCACGGCGGCCTGCCGTGGCGGGTCGCCGACGCGCTCGAGCCCTCGACGCTCGGTCCGCTGGTTTCGGGGGCGCACGTGGTGATCAGCACCGCCGGCCCGTTCACCACCTACGGCGAGCCGGTGGTCCGCGCCGCGCTGGCTGCCGGCGCACACTTCCTCGATACCACCGGCGAGCAGGCGTACATGGCTCGGATCCTCGAGCGGTATCACGGCGCGGCGGTCGACAGGCGCGTGGCGGTGGTCAACGCGCAGGCGTTCGAGTTCGCGCTCGGGTACTCGGCCGCGGCGCTGCTCGCCGAGTGGGACCCGGCGATCCACACCATCGACGTGTTCAACCGGGTGTACGGCTTCGGCGCCACCCGTGGCACGCAGCAGTCCGCCCTGCGCCAAGCGGTGGAAGCGGCGCTGGTCCGCAAGGGCGGGCGGCTCACGCCGCGCGGCCTGTCGCCGGTCCCCGAGTGGGTCACCTGGCCCGACACGGGCAAGCGCGAGCCGGCAGCTCCATTCCCCGGCGGCGAGGCGCTGCACCTGGTGCGCAGCCACCCCGAGGTGCTGAACGTGACCACGAACCTGGCAATGCCGGCCCGGGTCGCGCTGCCGCTGATGGCCGGGTGGAGCGCGCGGCCGCTGCTGGCGCTGGCTTCCCGGGCGGGGCTCTTGGAACCGCTCCGGCGCATGATCCAGTCCGGAAGCGAGGGGCCAAGCGAGCAGCGCCGCGAACGGAGCGCGTTCAAGGTGCTGGCCCGTGGCCAGAGCGACGTCGCCACGCGCGGCGTCCTGATCCAGGGGCGTGATGCCTACGGCATCACGGGGGTGATCGCTGCGCTGGGCGCCAAGCTCTTGTGCGCCGGGCCGCCGCGAGCCGTGGGCGTGATCTCGACCGATCAAGCCTTCGGCGCCGAGCCGTTCCTGAAGGCGCTCGAGCCCCACGGGGTGACGTTCGGCCGCCACGAGATGTGAGTCACCACCAGAGCTCGGCGCTGCCGTGGATGCTGCGGCCCGGCAGCGGCATGCCCACGGTGTCGACCTGACGAGCGTCGAGCGCGTTCTCGACGGCGCCACGCAACGCCAGCCGCCGCTCGAGCACGAAGACCGACAGATCCGCGCCGAGCGTCCACTGGGCATCGATCACCACCAGCCCCGCCGGGTCCGCCACCCGCGCGCCGCGATAGTGAGCCGCCGCGGCGAGCGCCACCCGATCCGCCCCCGCCCAACGCTCGGCAAAGACCTCGACGCGACCGCTGCCCACCAGCCGTGACTGGAACGGGAGCAAGTCGCTGGCCAGCTGGCGGTCGTCGCTGATGTCGCGCGGGTCGAGCAACGTCAGCGCCAGATCGACGCGGGCGTGGTGGAAGGCCTGCGCCGCCGTGGCCAGCTCGAGCCCCAAGAACCGCGCCCGACCGACGTTGTAAGGCCGGACCGTGCCAAAGGTGGCGCGGCGATAGGCGACCAGGTCGTCCGCGACCCGCGCGAAACCGAACGCCTCGGCCCAGAGCGAGAGGTCGCGACCCGGCAACGTCGCCCGCGCGCCGACGTCGGCCGACGTGCCGACCTCTTCCACCAGCGCCGGATTGCCGCGCACCACCGCGCTGACTCCGTGCAGCTCACCCAAGGTCGGCACGCGGGTGGTGCGGCCGGCGTTGGCCAGCAGCGAAAGCTGCTCGGAGAGTCGAAGCTCGGCTCCCACGCGCGCAGCCGGCGCCAAGAGGTCACGCTCGTCACCACCGCCGCTGGTCGCGTGGCGCTCGGCGGCGCCCACCAGCGAGAGCGAGAGCTGCGGCCCCAGCTCGAGGCGAGCGCTGCCGTCGATCCGCGACGTGTCTCTTCGGGCGCGCAGCCCTGGGTCGATCGCCAAGAGCTCCAGCTCTTGGCCGCCGCCCAAACGCAGCCGCAGGCTGTCGCTCGCGTCCCAGCTGGCATGGGCTGTCTGACCGCCGCGCGCGCCGCGGCTCACCAAGAGCGGCGCGGCCGTACCCAGCTCGCCCTTCGGATCGGCGAGCTGGTGTGAGCCAACCAGCGCGCTGGTCGCGAGCTCGAGGCGACACCCCTCGGCGCAGGGCACGCTGGAACGCACGCCGAGCAGCGTGCGCTCTACCCGCGCGCGGGCGCTCTGGGCCGGAATGACGCCCAGCCCAGTCACGCCCTGCTCGCGGCGAAAACCGTTCAAAACGGTGACCACGCTGGCATCCGCCCCGAGGCGGGTCCGGCCCACGGCCCACACGTCCCACGCGCGGGCATCGGCATTCGGGCGCCGCACCACGCGGTCGTCCGCCGCACTGGCGGTGGTCCCCGCGTCGTCGACGTATTCGTAGTCGTTGTCCGCGCGCTCGTGGCGCAGGCCAACCAGCGCGCCCGAGCCAGCGCCCACGGCGGCGCCGCCCACGAACAGCGAGCGCGCGCCGAAGCTGCCCGCGCCGAACCCCGCGCCCAGCGTCGAGCGCCGCGGGAAGCGCGGCTCGAGCAGCACCGCGCCGCCGATCCCCATGCGGTCGCTGCCCTCGGGAGCGGTGCCGCGAAACACTTCGACGCGATCGAGCATCCACAGCGGAACCTGCGAGAGGTCGGCGGCGCCGATCACGTCGTCGTTCAGCCGGATCCCCGCCAGATAGACCGGCGTCTGGGCGCTGGTCGCGCCGCGCAGCGACGCGGTCGCGAAGTCCGAGCTCGCCCCGGTCCGCTGCACCTGCGTCCCCGGGACGCGCGCGAGCACGTCGGGCAGCGCGGCGCCCGGGGCTTCGAGCTCGGCCCGTGGGATCTGGGTCGAGGCGGCGCTCGGCTCGCGCTTCGAGCTGCGGCTCAGGCGGTCGTCGTGGACCACCACCTCGGTGGGCGGCTCTTCTGCCCGCGCCACCCCGCCGGCGAGCGCCAGCGCGAGCACCAGCCACCCGCGAGTCACGGGCACGCTGCGTTGACGATGCCGACCGCGTCCAGATCGAAGACGCCGTTCATGCCCTCGAGATCGGCGCGATCGGTGATGCGAACGAAGCGGGCCTCGGCCACCCCGATCGCAGCCAGATCGTAGGCGTCGCCGCCGGCCACCGCGGGGTCGAGCGGGTCGATGGAGTTCTCGGCGGCATTGGCATGGACCGGATGCCAGCCCGCGCACGCCCCATAGGGCGCCGCGCTGGCGGTGCACGGAAACGCCGTCCAGCTCTGACCGTCGGCGCTGACCTCGACCGTGGCCAGCTCGGCGAAGACCTGTTCGGGATCCCCCCCGGCGAAGAACGCGTTCTCGAAGACGATGAAGTCGGGCCCAGGGCCGTCCGCGATCCGCGTCTGCCCGAACGCGAGCGTCACCTGCCCGCCGTTGCCCAGCGCGACCACGTCGAGGGAGCCCTGGCTCGAGCCGGCGCCGCGCGGCGGACCCAGGATCGGCGCGGGGAACTGGAGCTGACCGGCAGACTGACCCGGACCGAACTGGTGACTGGGCGAGCTCTTCACGAAGCGCGGGCAGCTCTCGTCGCCGCCTGCGCCACCGCCGCCGGCCCCAGACGAGCCGCCGCTGCCGGCCCCGGCCGCACCGCCCAGCGAGGTGACGCTGCCGTGACCGCCGCCCCCAGCCTTCGAATCAGACCCCGAGTCGTCGCTGCCGCACCCCCCCACGCACGCCGCGAGGAAGAGAGCCGTGAGCCATGTTCGATCCGTCATCGTGACCTCCGGGCGAGGCGCGCGCCCTTGTGGTGAATCACCCTCCCCGGATCTCACGCCGCCTGCTTGGCGGCGCTTCCGGGGTCCCGACGGTCAGGTCTTCTGACTTCTCGCTGAGCCTGGTCGCCTTCCCAGCTTTCGCCAGTGGCTACTTCGACCAGGCCGTCCCGAGTTACAGCGGCGGCTCCGTGCCGGATTCTCACCGGCTTCCCTTGGTGTCGGTAGCCGTTCGGGTAACACGGCGCCGGCAACCACGCAATCACCCCACCAGCGCCTGTTCTCTGCCAGCTCGATCTGGCGCCGGCGACCGCTGCGCGCCAGCGAGCTCCCGAGCTACCTGGCGATGAGCGCGCTGTACGAGCGCAGCAACGCGCTCTGGCCCGTGTTGATCGAGCGTGCGCTCACCGGCCGGGCGTGGCGCCCGTGGGTCGAGGGCGCGCGGCGACGCCACCCGGCGTTCCGGCGGCGACTCGCTCAGCAGAGCTTTCGTTCCGGATACTTGGCACCCGTCTACGCCGGCGTGTGAGGGGCGCTGACGCAGCTGCGTCCTCCAAGGCTCTTGAATGCGCCACAAAGATGGAGCTACTGACCGCGCACGATGACCCCCACCCCTCGCCTCAAGAACGAAGCCGAGCTCGAGGACACCTGGTTCGCCGAGCCCGCACCGATCTCGACGGAGCAGCCCGCCGTCGTCGACCCCGAGCTCGACGGTGAGTGGTTCGCGCGTGGGCGCCCGCTCTCGAGCCGCCCGCCGCCGCCCGACGCGCAGGCCTGAGCCGCGGCCTCTCACTCGATGTCGAGTGAGAAGCTGACGACCTTGTCCTTGTCGAAGCCAAGGCTGTTGTAGAAGTTCAGCACGGTGGTGTCGGCCTTCACCAGCGGCGTGATCTTGACCTTGCTGGGGCCCTTGGTCAGCGCCTCGCGCAGCTTGCCCACCAGCTTCTTCCCGATGCCGCGGCTCTGGAAGTCCGGGTGAACCATCAGCTCTTGGATGTAGAGCACCACGCCGGTCTCACGCTCGAAGGTGTAGGCCAAGATCGCGCCGGCCACGCGCCCGTCGTCCAGCGCGACCTGACACGAAGCGGGCTCGAAGCGGTAGAACTTCTCGATGTACGCGCGCGCCCCGGCCGCCGACCAGCTGGCGCGGTAGGCGGCAAGGTACAGCTCCGAGACGGCGTCGAGGTCGCCGTCCTTCATGCTTCGGATGTCCATGCGCGCGTTCTAGCAGAGCGGGCGGGCGCGCGTCAGCACCCGGCCCCCGCGAACGCGGCTACGCAGCCTCACTCTTCCTTCGGTGCCGAGCTGCTGAGGCGCAGCGGGTTTCGGGCGGGGACACCCGACCACACGCCGCTGCCGCAATACGGCGTGAGCGACCCGGCAACGCGGCGCGCGCTGCCGCGGCGATGCAGGGCGAGCGCGAGCGACACCGGCTCGGCACCGCAGGGCCCGGACGCGACCGGGGGGCTCGAGAGCTGGGCGGCGAAGAGCGTCACGTCGGCTTCCGGGAACCGCTCGACGGTGCCAGCGCCGGTGAGCACCGCGCCGTCTTCCGCCACGCCGAAGCCCCGGCTGAGCGTGAGCCGAACGCGCAGCGAGTCACCGTCACGCTCGAGCCGGGCCTCGGCAGTTTCCCGGATGTCCACGTCCAGCGCCAGGGACTCGGCCTGGGCCGAGCGCGCCCCCTCTTCCCCGTCGTGGCACCCGGCCAGGCAGAGCGCGACCGCAATCATCACCCGGTTCATCGCGACACCCTGCGCGTCACGTTGACGCTGCGAGCCAGCGCCAGCGCCTGCTCGGGGGTGCCATCGAACAGGTGAAACACCCAGGTGGCGGTCTCGTCGGGCGGCAGGGTCTCGTCCAAGATCTCGATGGTGCCGCTCTCGCGGGTGATCTTGGCGGCCAGGTGAACGCGCGCTTGGTCCTTGATCAAGAAGCGCTGCTTGCCCAGGCTGACCAAACCCGCCGGCAGCGCCAGCTGGAAGCTCTCGAAGCTGAAGTCGCTGCGGCGGTACGTCGCCAGCGAGTCGTCGACCAGCGCGCGGGTGGTGAAGAGCTCGTCCTCCAGCGTACCGGGAAACGACACCCGGGCTTTGGTCGAGGCGCCGAGGCCGAAGGTGATCTCGACGCGATGGTGCCCCGCCTCGATTTCCTCCCAGCCCGTGGTGACCTCGCGGTCCCCCGCATCGATGGCGAGCTCGAGCGGCGCGTCGACGGTGGTTCCACGCAGCTCTGCCATGGCCCCGGGGGTCATGGTTCCATTGGCAGGGTCGATCGTCACTTCGCTCTCGCCGGCCGCGGACTTCGCGCGGCGGATCACCTCACGGGCGACGCGCAGCGCCTCGGTACAGTGCGCAATGCCGTACTCGACCTCACCTCGGAACGGGTTGATCCCCGACGCGTCGGTGACCTGACCCAGAAACAGCAGGCGCCACGCGGCGTCGAGCTCTGCCCGCGCGTCCAGCTTCGCGCTCTTCGCGGCGGTCTCGGCCGCCGAAAGCTCGCGCTGGGCCAGCGCGCCCAGCGAGCGCACCTCGTTGTCGCGCTCGCCCGGCCAGATCCCCTTGCCCCCGAGCCAGCGCAGCACGCCGGTGGTGCTCTTCGGCTGCCAGGTGCCGTCGAGCAGGGGCGGCATCGGCGGGTGCGGAACCTTGTCTTTGACGGCGCCCACGTACTGGTCGACCGTGACGATCGCGAAGCCTTGGGATTCGAGGGCCAAGAGCTCGTCTTCGTACTGCTTCACCGCCTCGGGCTTGTGGCGAAAGACGTCGGGGAAGTAGGGGTTCAGGTCCCCGGTGGCCAAGAGCTCGCCGTCGTCGAGGAAGGTCCAGGTCAGCTCGACCTCTGCGCTGCTCGCCCCTCTTCCGCCCTGCACCGCGAAGAGGTCGCCAAAACCGTACAGCGGCTGCGCCGGCTGGTCCCCGTGTTGATACGTCCACAGGTTCTTCGGCCACACCATGGTGCGATACCCCAGCTCGGCCATGTGCCCGGCCAGCCCCTCGCCCGCCTGCCCCTCCTGACAGAATACGGTGCGCGAGAGCGGGACGTCGTACTTGGCGAACGTCGCCTGGGTCAGCGCCTGCGACCGCTTCCAGCTTTCGGCGGGGTACCCGATGAAGAGCTGATCGGAATAGTGGAAGCTCACCACGTCGATCTGGCCGCTCTTGGCCAACGTGCGCAGCTTCTCGAGCACCTGGGGGTGGCGGGCAGCGAGCACGTCCAAGAAGTAGCCCTGAAGCTCGATGTCGACTCCCCAGGTCGGGTGCTTCGCGTACAGATCGATCACCGGCGCAAAGCTCTCGGTGACGATCAGGTCTTCGATGGCGTCGCTCTCCAGATCGAGCTCGGCGCTCGGGAGGGCCCAGAACCCGAGCATGCCGCCAGCGACGTACTGCAGGTTGAAGTGGAACAGGCCGAGGGCGAACTTCTCTTGTGCCGCGCAGGGCCAGGCCAGTGCGGTCGCCAGCGCCGCGGCTGCCAGTGAGGTCAGGCGCTTCATGAGTCAGGCCTTGCGAAAGGGCGGCCAGCCCAGCGCGCGGCCGCCCACCACGTGCAAGTGAACGTGGAACACGCTCTGCCCGGCTTCGACGCCGCAGTTCATCACCGTGCGGTAGCCGCGCTCGGACAACCCCTCGAGCTTGGCAACCTCGGCCGCGACCCGGAACAGGTGGCCCATGTCGAGCTCGTGCTCGGCGCCCACGTCGTTGATGGTCGAGACATGGACCCGGGGGATCACCAGCACGTGCGTCGGCGCCACCGGGTTGATGTCGCGAAAGGCCAGGGCGCGGTCGTCTTCGTAGACCACCGTCGCGGGGATCCGTTTGTCCGAGATCTTGCAGAACAGGCAGCCGTCCATCGGGACGGCAGTCTACAGGAAGTCGGCCCGAGTCCGCTCGTCAGAACAGCTTCTTGGTATCCAGCAAGATCGTCACCGGGCCGTCGTTCTCCAGCGCGACCAGCATGTCGGCGCGGAAGCGGCCGGTCGCGACCGACACCCCGGCGTCGCGGCTCTTCTGACAATAGCGCTCGAACAGCTGGTTGGCGCGCCCGGGCTCCATCGCCTCGACGAAGCTCGGGCGCCGGCCCTTGCGCGTGTCGCCGAGCAGGGTGAACTGCGAGACGGCCAGCAGGGCTCCGCCGGTGTCTTGCACGCTCCGGTTCATCTTGCCGTCGTCGTCTTCGAAGATCCGCAAGCCCAGCACCTTGTCGGCCAGGGTGTCGGCGTCGGCCTCGGCGTCGCCCTGCGCGACACCCACCAGAACCATCAGCCCGGGCCCGATCGCCCCCACCAGCTCGTCGCCGACGCGAACGCTCGCACTTCGAACCCGTTGCACCACGGCACGCATGCGTCGCCGGGCTACCACGGCCCGGGGCTTGATCCCAGGCCGCGGATCGGTCCTTCATGGCTCGTGCTTCGCCTCGCGCCCCCGCCCCTGCCCGAGTTCATCGCCCGCTCGTTGCCGTTCGAGCGCTACGCCACCCTGGCCGACGGCCACCAGCTCCACGTGATGGAGTCCGGCCACGGCCAACCGGTGCTGTGCGTCCATGGTAACCCCACCTGGGGGTTTCTCTACCGCAAGGTCGCCGCCGAGCTCGCGGGGCAGCCGCTGCGCGTGATCATGCCCGACCTGGTCGGCCTGGGGCTCTCGGACAAGCCGCGCTCGCCTCGGGCGCACACCCTCGACAACCACATTCGGTGGCTCGGTGCCCTGGTCGACGCGCTCGATCTCCGTCAGGTGATCCTGGTCGTTCAAGACTGGGGCGGGCCCATCGGGCTCGGGGCCTTCGCCGAGCGCTCGGACCGGCTCGCCGGCATCGTGATCTCGAACACCGTGGTGGGGCCGCCGCGCCCGGGGTTTCGCCCCACGGCGTTCCACCGCTTCGCGCGGGCCCCGCTGCTCTCCGATCTCGCGTTCCGCGGCCTCGGCTTCCCCCAGGTGGCGCTCGATCGCGCCCAGGGTGATCGCCACAGCATCCGCGGCGACGTGGCGCGCGCCTACCGCTTTCCGCTCCAGCGCTTCGCCGACCGGGTGGCGCCGCTGGCGCTTGCGCGGATGGTGCCGGACTCGCTCAGCCACCCGAGCATTCCCGCACTGGAGCGCTGTCAAAGCTTGGTCACGGGCTTTCGTGGCCCGACCGCCATCGTGTGGGGCGATCGGGATCCGGTCCTCGGCCGCGTCCGGCGGCACGTCGAGAAGCTCTTGCCGAGCGCGCCGGTGACGGTGACTCGAGCCGGCCACTTCGTACAAGAAGAAGTCCCCGGCGAGATCGCCGCGGCCATCGTATCGGTGGCATCGCGGGCGAAGTGAATTCGGGTATGCTGGCACCGATGCGCCAGCCAGCGCCGAGCGGGGGGAGCCTGCCTTTTGCAGGGATGACGTTCGCGTCGGACCTTCACCCCGGCGTGCGCTATCGCCTCGAGCACCTGCTCGGTCAGGGCGGAACCGCAGTGGCGTACTTCGCCACCCGCCTCGCCAGCGACGGTGAATCGCCGGCAGTGGTGAAGATCATCCAGCCGCGCATCGTGGTCGAGTCGAACGAGACGGCGCTCACCATCATCAAGAAAGAGGCCGTGGCGCTCGGGCGCCTGAACGAGCAAGTGCCGCCCACGCCCCACGTGGTGCGCCTGATGGACACCGGTTCGGCGCCCTACGAGTACTTCGCGCGCAAGCTGCAGCTGCCGTGGATCGCCCTCGAGTACGTCCACGGCGGCGGTGAAGGGGCCACACTCGAGCAGCGGGTGGACTATTCGGTGAAGCACACCGGGTTCGCCTTCGATCCCGATCGGGCGGCGCGGGTGATCGACGGCCTGGCGCGGGGGCTGGCCGAGATCCATTCGGTGGGGGTGGTGCATCGGGATCTCACACCGGGCAACGTGCTGTGTTGCGGCGCCGGCGAGACCGAGCTGTTCAAGATCAGCGATTTCGGCATCGCGCGCCCAGCCGGGCTGGCGGCCACCTTCGGGGATGCCATCGTGGGTACGCCAGGCTACGTCGCGCCCGAGCAGCTCGGCGGCAACAGCCCGCTCAGCGTCCAGAGCGACATCTTCAGCCTGGCGGCCATCGTCTACTTCATCCTCACCGGGCAGCGCTACTTCGAGGTGACGTCACCCACTCAGGCCATCGTGGCGGTGGGAACCCCGGGGCGCCGCACGCTCGCCGAGGCGGCCACGCTGTCCCCCGAGCTGCGCGAGCGCGAGGCGGCCTGTCAGGCCATAGACTTGGCGCTGGCCCGCGCCACCGCGCCGCACGCTGCCGAGCGGCCGCGCTCGGCCACGCAGTTCTCGCAGAGCCTGCTGCCGTGGCTGGCGCACGAGTCCGCCGGGGTGAAGGCCAGCCGGCGCTGGATCACCAGCATGGATCTGTTGCAGACCGAGCCCGAGGTCAGCTCGAGCTGGGTCGTGCGTCACCCCCCGGGCAACGATCGCTTGCTGACCAGCGTGGCCTGGCTCGGCAGCGGCCACTGCCTGGCCGCATCCACCCACGGCCTGGTGTATTGGGACGGAACTCACTGGGCGCTGGTTCCCACCGAGGGCTGGGGCGATCTGGGCCGCGCGCGCTTCGTGCGCCGCTTGACCGCCACCAGCTGGCTCTTGGGCACCGAGAGCGGCGCGCTGGTCGAGTACTCGCGCTCGGGCCTGCGCGAGCTGGCGCGCCTGCCCGATCCGAACCTGGCGCTGGTCGACGCCCACGGCGAGCTGGGCGATCTGGCGGTCGTCGCGGCAGAAGATGCGTCTCGGCGGCCGGTGCTGATCGGGCACGCGGCGCGCCGCTTCATGCGCCCCATGCCGGTCGAGGCCGCCGCCAGCCTCTCGGGCGTGGCGCGGATCGACGACCAGAGCTGGCTGGTGGTCGGGCGCAGCGTCGAGGGCCGGTGCTTCGCTGCGATCTATCGCCCGCTGGATTCGACCATCACCCCCATCCCGCCGCCGGAAGGGCGCGCCCTGGTGGCGGTGGCCAGCCGCCCCGAGCGCCGCCTGGCGGTCGCCGTGGGCACCGACGGCAGCATCGTGCGCGTGGAGCGCGACAAGCACGAGTCGGTCAACGTCGACGGGCGCCCCGACCTGGCCGCGGTCGCCATCGACGTGGTCGGCAACGAGTGGGCGGCGGGCGCGGGGTCCATCTGGGCCAACCGCGCCCACCGGGGCTGGAAACGGGTGTGGGAGAACACCACCTGGCGCCCGCCCTTCATCAGCTTGCTCGCCGAGTCCGGGATGGTGGTCGCCGTGACGGTCGACAGTGGCGTGCTCGAGTCACGATCGCTCGCCCTCGACAAGACACGCCCCGCCTGAAGCCTCACTTGAGGCAGGTGGCTCCGATCGCGGCGCAGTTGGCGTCGCTGGCCTTGACGGCGCCGTAGCAGCTCACGCACTTGCCGACCGTGGTCATGCCGTAGCACTCGGGGGTCTTGGTCACGGGGTATCCCAAGAGCTCGGCCTGCACCGCCGCGCACTGGGTCTGCGACGGCGTCGCCACCGGCTGGTACTGGCAGAGGTCCGAGCAGCTGGTCACCGGCCAGGGTAGCCCCGACCCGCCGCCCGCACCGGCGCCGCCGCCCGCACCGGCACCGCCACCCACACCTGCGCCGCCTGCCCCCGCAGAACCGGCTGCACCCGCAGCGCCGCCGCTGTTCGACTGGCCGCCGCTGTTCGACTGGCCGCCGCTGTTCGACTGGCCGCCGCTGTTCGACTGGCCGCCGCTGTTCGATTGGCCGCCGGTGCTCGACTGACCGCCGCTCGCGGTGCCTCCGGTCCCGTCGTCGTTGCCGTTGTCGTTCGACTCGATGGTGCACGCGCTCGTCAGGCCAAGGCCGGCGAGAAGCAGAACCAGTTTCGGAAGGCCAAGCTGTGAAGGGTTCATGATGGGTCTCTCCGCGCCCGGGGGTTTTGCCGGGCGCACTCGGACCCACAGCAACCTTGGTGCCACCGCGTTTTCGCCGCGTTTCCGCGGCAAGCGGCCGTGGCGCGGCGGGGCACCGCCCACCAAGATGGAGGGCCCGCCCCCACCGCTCAACCCGGTAGGTGGTAGAGCATCAAGTACACGACCACGCCGCTCACCGACACGAACAGCCAGATGGGCAGCGTGATCCGGGCGACGCGCCGGTGCTGCGCGCGCCGATCACGCAGCGCCTGCACCAGCGTGACAATCACCAGCGGGGCCATTGCCGCCGCCAAGAGCACGTGCGGGATCAGGATCGCGAAGTACACGCTGCGCACCAGGCCGGTTCCGCGGAACGGCACCGATCCCACCCGGGCGTGATGGATCAGGTACGAGATCAAGAACGCCACCGAGAGCCCGGTGGCGGTCAGCATGCAGGCGCGGTGCCGCTCGCGCCGGCCCCGCTTGATGGCCACGAAGCCGGCGACCAGGCACGCGGCCGCCGCGGTGTTGAGCACGGCGTTCAGCGTGGCCAGAGAGCTCGGCATGGCGCGGGGGCGGGTCTACCACGGACCGCCCCCGCGGACGCCTTCAGGTCGGGACGGCCGTGCAACAGCCGGTCAGACAGAACTGACCGCTGGGGCAGGCCGGCTGGCACGAGAGGCCGCACGGCTGCTTGCCGGTCGGACAGATCTGCCCGCCACACGAGCCGCCGCTGCCGCTGGTGCCGCCGCCACCCGAGGGCGAGCCGCCGCCGCCGGTGGTGCCGCCGCTCGAGCTACCGCCGCCGCCCGAGGGGGCGCCGCCGCCCCCGGTGGCGCCGCCCACGCCGCCGTCCGGAGGCGGCGGGAAGCAATCGGCCGGCAGCGTGGTCTTCCCCAAGCAGAGCTCGCACTTCTCGCACTTGTTGAGGCAGGCCTGCACCGGCGTGCACGGCTGGCACTTCTTCGGATCGCCCACGTCCTTGAGCGAGCAGCTGCCAACGTCGTTGATCTCGGAACCCAGCCACACGTACTTGCCCCCACCCGCAGGCAGCTCGCAACAGCCGAAGCAGTCACAGCCGTTGGGCGTGAGCGGGCCGCAGAAGTTCTCGCAGGCCGTGGTCTGCTTCGCGTTCAGCTCGGCGCAGCTCTTGCCCGTGCCCGGCGTGTTCGCGTTGGGATCGTACTTGCAGTACGGCTTGTTGTTCTGGTCGAGCCCTTCCGGCGGATAGTTCGGCGCCACCGCCAGCGGGTCGCACTCGTGGTTCCAGTTGCACTGGTCGTTGCCCGAGCCCGAGTCCTGATCGAAGTAGCAATCGACCAGACACGCCGGCCCCGACTGGCCGGGGATCGAACCATAGTAGGTGTTCTCGGCGTTGTGACAGGGCCCGAGGCAGTCGGGATCGGCCATGTCCTTCTTGCCGTCGCCGTCGTTGTCCACGCAGTCGCCGCACTGATAGGTCTTGCCTTGGCAGGTGATGGGCACACATCCGGCGCTGCCGCCGGTGCCGCTGCCGCCCGTACCGCTGCCGCCCGTACCGCTGCCGCCCGTGCCGCTGCCACCGGTGCCGCTGCCGCCGGTGCCGCTGCCGCCGGTGCCGCTGCCGCCCGTGCCGCTGCCGCCCGTGCCGCTGCCACCGACGCCGGCACCGCCCCCAGCCCCCGCGCCACCGCCGGTGCCGCTGCTGCCGCTGCCACCCCCCAGGCCGCTGTCACCGGAAGCCCCGCCTTTCCCGCCGGTTCCGCTGCCTTCGTCGTCCGAGCTGTCCCCGCAGCCCACGCCTGCAGCCACGCCCACGATCAAGAGCCCCACGAGATGACGCCAGCGCATGCTTCCTCCGATCGAACCCCACAAGTCTTTCACGATCGAGACAGCAGAGACAAGCGCTAGACTGCCTCCTCACAGTGTGTGTGCACCGCCCACCCCTCGTCGCTGTCGTCGTTCTCGCGCTGATTGCGCTCGCCATGACGGGTTGCCCGGGGGCACTGGAAGATCCCGACCGCTTCGAGCAGCCCGACGCTGCGCCCCATGACGGTTCAGCGAGCGACGCGGGAGACGACACGTGACGCGCAAGCCAAGGCTGTGGGTGGCCGTGGTCCTGGCGCTACTGCTGGGCACCGTCTGCGCGGGCGCCACGCCGACTCGGGCGGTGGTCCGCGACCTTCCCGGCGACGACGCGCCCAGCGTTCGTAACGCCCTGGTCCGGATGCTGTCTGGCCAGAGCGGCATCCAGCTGGTGAGCCGCGCTCACTTCGAGAAGCTGGCCAAACACCTCGGCGCCAAGGACCCAAGCGTCAAGAAGGCACTGCACCGAGCGCTGGGCCTGTCGGTGGTGATCGAAGGCGAAGTGGAGCAGAGCGACGCTGGGGTCAGCGTCACGGTGCGCGTCCTGGGCACCGACGGCGAGGTGCTCGAATCGCAAGAGCTCTCGGCCAAGACCCAGCGCGAGCTGGTGAAGAAGATCGACCGCGAAGGTTGGAAGCTCTTGGGCCCGACCATCGAAGAAGCAACGCCCCCCAAGGGATCCAAGCCACGGCTCGTGGTGCTGGCGCTGAGCGGAGCGAAGGCAGCCCAGGTGCACGCAACGCTCGCCAAGGCACTGGCCAAGAGCGCCGACTTCGAGCTGGTCTCGGACGCCGAGACCGAAGCCGCGCACGCCGGCGACGCGAAGCAGCCGAAGGCTCGCGCGCTGGTGGCCGCGGCGCTCGGCGCTTCGGTGCTGTTGAGCGGTGACGTGCAGGGCACCCGGGCGCTGAAGCTCACGCTGGCGGTGCACAACGGCAAGAACGGGGACGACCTGGGCGAGGTGAAGCTCGAGGGCGCCACCCTGGCGCTGCTCGAGCGAGCCATCGCCGGCGATCTGATGAAGAAGCTCGCGCCGCTCGCCGCCGGGGCCGAACGCCCCATACCGCCCGGCGAAGAGCCGGTCGACGACGCGCCCGACGACGCGCCGGCCCCCAGCCGGGCTGCGTCGCGTCCCGCCCCGCTCGAAGCGGCGCTGACCCTCGGGGCGGGCACCCGCAACTACCGCTACAGCGACGATCTGTTCGCCGCGCTGCGCGCCTACAAGATGGGACCCACGCCGGCGGCGACGCTCGCCGCGCGCTGGTACCCCGCAGCCCACTTCACCGGCGGCTTCGCCGCGAACCTCGGCCTGGCCGTGGCCTACGAGCGGGCGTTCCTGCTCCAGAGCGAAGCGAACGGCGAGACCTACGACACGCGGGCACAGCAGTGGTTGGTCGGGGTGCATGGGCGGCTGCCCGTCGGCGCGCTCGAGCTCGGGGTCGATCTCGGGCTCGGGGCCCACGCCTTCGAGGTCGACGACGACGCGAAGCAACCCCTGGTCCCGAGCGTGGACTATCGCTTCTTGCGCGCCGGCCTCGACGCCCGCTATCGCAGCGGAAGCTTCCTGGTCGGCGCCGCTTTCGGCTATCGCCACGTCACGGATGCAGGCGAGGTCGCGAGCGATGCCTGGTTCCCACGGGCCGACGTCGCAGGGCTCGACCTCGGCGCGCACGCCGGCTACGCCGTGATCCCGCGCGTCTACTTGCTCGCGGGGGCGCTGTACCGGCGCTACTGGTTCAGCATGAACCCCGAGCCGGGCGACCCGTTCGTCGCCGGTGGCGCCCTCGACAGCTACCTCACGGGCTGGGCGGGCATCGGTTGGGAGCTGGCGGGCGACTGATCGTGAGCAACGCGGGACCGAGCGCGGGGCGCGGCCGACTCGAGGTGATCCTCGCCGCGCTGTGCTTCTCCACCGGCGGCGCCGCCATCAAGGCCACCACGCTCTCGGGCTTCCAGGTGGCCAGCTTCCGCTCGGGCGTCGCGGCGCTGGCCATGCTGCTGCTGGTGCCCGCGGCACGAGCCCGCTGGTCGTGGCGCGCGCTCGCCGTGGGCGCGGCCTACGCCGCCACGATGGTGCTGTTCGTGAGCGCGAACAAGCTCACCACCGCGGCCAACACCATCTTCCTTCAATCGTCGGCGCCGCTGTACGTGCTGTTGCTCTCGGTGCTGGTGCTCAAAGAGCCAGTGCGCCAGAGCGACGTGTCGTACATGCTGGTCCTCGCCGGCGGGCTCGCGTTGTTCTTCGTCGGAGTGCGCGCCCCCGATCAGCTGGCGCCCAACCCTTTGCTGGGCAACGCACTGGCCATCGCGGCCGGGCTGTCGTGGGCAATGACGGTGTTCGGCCTTCGCTGGATCGAACAGCGTGAGCCCGAGCGCGGCGGGTCCCGGGCGGTGTTGCTCGGAAACCTGATCGCGTTCTCGTCGGTGCTTCCCTGGGCGCTGCCGGTGGGCGGGGCCGGCCTGAGAGACCTGGCGGTCATCGTCTACCTCGGCTTGATCCAGATCGGCCTGGCCTACGTGCTGCTGATGCGCGCGGTTCAGCACGTACCCGCCCTCGAGGCGTCGCTGTTGCTGCTGGTCGAACCGGTGCTCTCTCCGCTCTGGGCGTGGCTGGCGCACGGGGAAGCGCCCGGCGCCTGGGCCATCGCGGGCGGTGCCGTGATCCTCGGCGCCACGGCGCTGCGCACCGCGCTCGACGCCCGTCGCGCCCGCAGGCTGCGCGAGCTCGCTCGCGGCTCACCGCCCTGAGCCACGTGCTCGATCCGCCCGGCGGTCATCCACCGCTCCTCACCGCAGTGACCCACGCGTTTTGTCCTGCCGGCGGGAAGACCGCCTGCCCCCTTCGGCGCGGCCCTACTCGCTGCCCGGGGGCGTGTGATATCGGAAACCATGACCGGAGAGAAGAAGTCGAACACGCTCTTGATCGTGCTGATGGTCGTCGGGGGGGTGCTGCTGTTCGGCGTCGTCGTCGTGGGGATCCTCGCGGCGCTCGGCATCTCCGGGTTCCGCAGCTACCTTTCGGCGGCCAAGGGCGCCGAAGGGCAAAACGGGGCCATGGTGCTCGCGCGCGGCGTGGCTGAGTGCACGCAGCAGAAGCAGGCCTCCTCCGGCTCGCTGGTGCTGCCCGCGAGCGCGCCTCCCGTTCCGTCGAGCCTGTCCCAGGTCTCGGGCCGGAAGTTCCAGTCGAGCCCCAGCGACTGGTCTGCCGACGCCTACACCTGCGCGAGCTTCAGCATGACCATGCCGCAGTACTTCCAGTACGAGTGGCAGCTCGACACGCCCACCTCGGGCAGGGCCATCGCGCGCGGGGACATCGACGGCGACGGCAAGCCCGACCAGCAGTTCAGCGTCACCGTGACCTGTGCCGGTTCGGTCTGCACCGCCGCGCCGCCCAGGGGGCCGTGACGTCGCACGGCCCCGCCGGGTGCGCCCGCACCGCGGGCGGGGCGTCAGTTCCGCGAATAGACGTAGACCACGTTGGCTTCGTAGCCCGTCACGACGATCTCGTTCTTCCCGTCCGAGTCGAGGTCGGCAATCTGTAGCCCTCCGGCCTGGGCAAGCTTCTGCTCGAGCACGTGCGTGATCCATCCGGTGCTCGCCTGCTCGAGCCAGAACACCCGAGCGTCCCCGTCACCAGAGAGCACGAGATCGACGTCCCCGTCGCCGTCGACATCACCGTGATCGAACACCCCGGGTGCACCCTGCGGGGCCATGAACGAGCCCGGCGCCGACTTGATGCCCTGTGAGATGACCTGCTTGCTCCATTTGCTCTTGGGGTTTGCTGGGATCTCGAAGACGAACACGCCTTCGGGCCAAGGGTCGGCCGGAGATTTGCCCGTATTGGTGTGGTTGGCGCCGACCGCCCGCAGCTTGCCGTCGCCGAGAAGGTTCTCGACGAAGCTGAGTTGGATGGCCGGCCCCGAGGTGTCATCGATCACGTGGCGCTGGAACTTGCCTGCAGGGTTCGAGCCCGACGGGCCTTCCACGCGTTCCATCCACGCGAACGAGCCGTTCTTGACGAAGAACTCGGCGCTCGCCACGTCCAGATCGCCGTCCCCGTCCAGATCGCGCACGCGGGGGATGCTGCCCAGGCCCTGGCCGATCACACGCGCCGTTTTCTCGAAGCGGTCGCCCACGGTGGTTCCCTTGAACCACTGCGCCTCGGCCTTGTCCGGGCCGGGCGGAAACGCCGCGCCCTTTTGTTCGCCGACCGTGACCAGATCCTTCACTCCATCGCCGTCGAAGTCGACGAGCTCCACGTGATGATAGAAGAGCGAGCTTCCGCCAGGCACGATGACGTGTTGCGCATAGCTGCCACTCTTCTGTTCGTACCAGAACAGCCCGCCGCAGGGCTGCCCCCCGGGCACCGCCGAGCACGCCAGAAACCCGACCGGCAGAATGATGTCGAGGTCGCCGTCGGTGTCGACATCGGCAAGGGTGGTGGCGTTGGGAAACTTGAGCCCCGCGCTCTCGGGCACCACCGTCGTTCCGTTCCAGGTCTTGGTGTCGGCGCCCTGCCGATACAGCCGGACCTGGCCGTTCGGAAGCGTGAAGCCCGAGACCGAGCCGAAGCTCGAGACGACGATGTCGAGCTTCTTGTCCCCATCGAAGTCCGCCAGGCTCGTCCACGCCGCGCCGGGCAACGTGTCGATGGTGTGACGTGAAAACGAAGGCGCTCCACCGGGCCCCGCTCCACCGCCGCCGCCGGCACCGCCGCCGCCCGCGCTCGTACCGCCGGCACCACCGCCGCCCGCGCTCGAGCCGCCAGCTCCACCGGCACTCCCACCGCCGGCCCCACTGCCAGCGTTCCCACCACTTCCCCCGGCGGTGTACGCGCCCCCGCCGCCGCTGCCGGTCGCACCCCCGGCCGCAGCTCCGCTGGCCGCGTCGTCTCCTCCGCACGACGCGCAACCGATCCCGATCCCGATCCCGAACCCGACCACCGTCGTCCGCACTCCCAACCGCATGGCGTCCTCCCTGGCAAGTAGAAGGTGCTACTATCTAGTCCTACAGCGACCGTCAAGGGGGCGGGCGCAGCAATCCGCCGGCCCCAGGGCGCTCCGAGCGGGAAGGTGCTCGCCCTCCGATGCTCCTCGGGCGACTTGCGGCTCGAAGTGGAATCGAGGACCATCGGAGGGCAAGGGCCAGCGAGACTCGATGAAGCGCCGTGCTCTGGCCAGTGGTGTCGGTTCGCTCCTCTTCGCAGTCGCGGCGGCGCGGGCGGACATTTCTCCGCCACCCCGCGCCAAGATCACGCTCGAGCTGACGGTGGAGGGGCAGGCCTCAGTGCCACAGCTCGAGCCGCCCAAGCCCAGCCCGAGCAGCGCCCCCCCCGCGGGCCGCAGCTCGAGCTGCGGTTGCGACTTGGCGGCGTCGACTTCGAGCGCGCCGGGGCTTGCCGTGCTGCTGCCGCTGGGGCCCGCTCGGGCGACGCGCGCGCGCCGGAGCTGACCCATGCAGATCGACCGGGACGCGTTCTTGTTTCTCGCCGCGGCGCTCTTCGCCTGCCACGCCGAGCAACGCCGCACCATGGAGGCCGAGCAGCCCCGAGCCACGCCGGCGGAGCCTGCCGCCCCCCGGGCCGAGCCCGACGCCGCGCCCAGCCACGGAGCTGACGCGGGCAGCGAAGTTGCGGCCGCGCCTCCGGTCGTCGCGCCCGCCGACGCCGGCGACGCAGCGTCTCCCGTGCCGGCACCGCGCAGCGCGGCCGAGCTCCGGAAGGTGTGCGCACGGATGGCCCCCGCGAAGACCGCGGACTGTCCCAACGAGCGCAAGCAAATGTGCCAGACGGTGCTCGCGGAGTACGCACCGCTCGCCGCGACACGCGCCATCGAGTGCTTGGGCAGCCTCGAGGTACCCTGCGATACTTGCGGCGTCCGCACTTGCGTCCTCGGTGCGCTGCAGAACCTGCCGCTGCAGCAGGTCGCCGAGTGCAGCTCGGTGGCAAAGAGCGCGGAGCAAACCTCCGCGGGCTACGGTCAGGTGATGGGCGAGCTGTGCCACCGCTACGCGTCCGGCATGACCGCGCCGGGGCGCGCACGCTTCACCGCGTGCCTGAAGAAACACCTCGGCGCCGGCGTGCGCATTTGCTTGTGGGATCCTTCGGTCACGCCGTGCACCGAAAAGAGCGGGGCGACAGCGTGGTGGACGAGCTCGCGGCCACTATCGCGCGTCAGTACCCTGGCATACGGGGCTACACACGGCGCAATCTGTTCCGGATGCGGCAGTTCTTCGAAGCGTATCGGGGCCAGAAGAAAGTGTCACCGCTGGTGACACAATTGCCGTGGACCCATCACCTCATTCTCCTGAGCCAGACGAAGCATCGCGAAGAGCGGGATTTCTACATGCTCGCGGCGATCAAGGAGCGATGGAGCAAGCGCGAGCTGGAACGGCAAATTCGAACGGGGGCAGCCGCTCGCAAGGAGTCACGGCTCAAGAAAGTGTCACCGGCGATGACACAAATCCACCCGGGGGCAGTCGAGGACTTCAAGAACGAATACTCCCTGGAGTTCCTGGGCCTGTCGCAGGACCACTCCGAGGCGGACCTGCATGCAGCGCTGCTCCGCAACCTTGGCCGGTTCATCACCGAGCTCGGTCGCGACTTCTGCTTCGTCGGCTCCGAGTACCCGGTTCAAGTGGGCAAACAGGACTTCGCAATAGACCTCGTCTTCTTCCACCGCGGCCTCTCATGCCTCGTGGCCTTCGAGCTGAAAGTCCGCAAGTTCGTTCCCGAAGACCTGGGCAAGCTGAGCTTCTACGTCGAGGCGCTCGACCGTGACGTCAAGATGCCACACGAGCGCCCCTCGATCGGAGTCCTGCTCTGCGCGACCAAGGACGATGAGGTCGTCGAGTACGCGCTGGCGCGCACGACCTCCCCGACACTGGTCGCCGAGTATCAAACCCTGCTCCCGAGCAGAGCACTGCTTCGCCGAAAGCTGCACGAGCTCTACGCAGCGCTCGCTCCGCACGATGCGGACGGCGGCGACGGTGCCCAGGGGATTCCAGCAAGTCGGAAACGGCGGGGGCGCTGATTGATGCGTCTCACAGGAGTCCGCGCGGGGCCTCGCAAACCGTTGCGTTTGCTGCACTCCTTGCTGCACCGGTGCAGCAAGAGGTTCGAGATTCCGGAAGGATCTCCTGGAGCCAGCTTCGAGACTTGAACTCGAGACCTACGGTTTACGAAACCGTTGCTCTACCACTGAGCTAAGCTGGCAACCCTTTCGGGGCGCGGGACAAAACACCACGCCCCGGGTCGAGTCAAGAGAGCCTCATGACAGCGCCGCTCGGATTTCGTTTCTCGGCTGTTTCGGCGGGGATCCGCAAGGACGGTCGCATCGACCTCGCGCTCGCGGCGTGCGACGCCCCGGCGGTCGCCGCCGGCGTGTTCACGCGCAACCTGGTGCGGGCGGCTCCGGTCGAGGTGGCCGCGCGGCGGGTCGCCGCGGGCGTGGCGCGCGCGGTGCTGGTGAACGCGGGCTGCGCCAACGCCTGCACCGGCGCACCCGGAGAAGAGGCGACGCTCGCCTCCACCGGTGCCGTCGCGCAGGCGCTGGGCGTGGACGCGGGCATGGTCCTGCCAGCATCCACCGGTGTGATCGGCGCGCTCTTGCCTGCGGACAAGATCGCCTTGCAGGCGCCTTCGTTGGTCAGCACGCTCTCGGTCGAGGGCTGGGACGCTTTCTCGCGCGCCATCCTCACCACCGACCGCGGGCCCAAGGTGGCGCGCGCGGCCCTGCCGGGCGGCGCCTCGGTGCTGGGCATCGCCAAAGGCGCCGGGATGATCCACCCCGATCTCGGGCCGCCCCACGCCACCATGCTCGCCTTCCTGTTCACCGACGCCGTCGTCGATCGCGCGGTGCTCGAGCGGGTGCTGGTGCTGGCGGTCGACGACAGCTTCAATTCGGCGAGCGTGGACGGCGACACCAGCACCAACGACACGGTGCTGGCGCTGGCCTCGGGCAAGAGCGGCGTTCGGCCCGCGGAGGCCGAGCTCGCCGAAGGTCTGGCCGCGGTGTGTCGCGAGCTGGCTCGGGCCATGGTCGCCGATGGCGAGGGCGCCAGCCACGTGGCCGAGATCGTGGTCACCGGGCTCGCCGACCACGCCGCCGCGAAAACGGTGGCCCGCACCATCGCCACCTCGCTCTTGGTGAAGACCGCGCTGTTCGGCCAAGACGCCAACTGGGGTCGGCTCTTGGCCGCGGCGGGCCGGGCCGGCGTACCGTTCGATCCGCGCCGGGCGTGCATCGCGGTAGATCACGTGCAGATCGTCCGCGGCGGCGTCGCGGTGGGCGCCGAGGCCGAGCGGCAGGCCGCGGCGATCCTCGCGGGCCCGAGCTTCACGCTGGGCATCGAGCTGGGCGACGGCCCGGGTCGCGCGCGTTACCTCACCTCCGACCTGGGCCACACGTACGTGGACGTCAACGCCGGCTATCGCTCGTGACGCGCGTGGCGACCGCCCTCGTCGCGGCGCTGCTGGTCCTGGGCGCGTGCGGCGGACCCCAGGGCACGGTGGGTGCGGTGTTCGCGCAGCAAGGCGACGGCCGGCTCTTGGTTCACGAGGCACCGAAGGGCCTTGCGGCCGAGAAGGCCGGGCTCGCTGCGGGCGACGAGGTACTGCTGATCGACGGCATGGATGTGCGGCGGCTGGACGACAAGGCGTTGCATCGCGCGCTGTCGGGCGAGGTCGGCTCGAGCGTGAAGCTCACCGTGCTGCGCGGCGAAGAGGTGCTGCGAGTCACCTTGAAGCGCACGCCCGCGAAGAAGCGCGTCGTCCCCGCCGGGCCGCGTTGACGGTTCAAGGCAGGGTCGCCAGGAACCGGTCGATGCGCTGCGTGATCGCGTCCAGGTGGAGAGGAAAGGTCATGTGCCCGCCCTCGATCCACATCACGTGGGGCTCGCCCCACTGCCGCCACTGGGCCTCGGCCAGCGCGGCGTCGATGTACACGTCTTCACGCGCTTGGACCCACAGCTGCCGCTCGGGCGCCAAGATGGGGGCATAGCTCGAGAGCCCGAGACGGCGGAACAGATCCTTGCGCTGCTGGGCGTCGACGCCCCACTTCTCCAGATCTTGCTTCATGCGCCAGAGAATGGGCGCCTCTTCCACCGCCGACTCGAGCTCGAGGTGCGAGATGATGGGGACGATGAAGTCGGGCAGCGGCGACAAGCACGCGAGGAGCATGGTGATGGCGCCGCCCAGGCTGATGCCGGTGACGCCGATCCTCGAATATCCCTGGTCGCGGAGCCAGGCCATCACCGCCCGCGAGTCGCACGCGGCCTGACGCACGCCCTCGATGGAACGCACCAGGTCGGCGGTCCAGAAGAACTCGCCGCTGAACAGCGCCTCGCGCGGCTTGCGCGCGCCGTGGAACGGCAGCGCCACGTGGACGATGTCGGTGTCGAGCTCGCGCGCCCACTTGCGGAACAGCGTGGTCTCTTCCGCCCACGACCCCGGCTCGAGCCAGCCGTGCACGTAGATCAGACAGGTGTTGCGCGGCTTGCCCTCGGGCCGGATCCAGCGGGCGTGGGCCCGCAGGTTGGCAGCGTATTCGTGCTCGTGACGCTCGCGATAGCGCGGACAGATGACCTGGTGCGTGCTGGTCCACGAGAGCGACGACGTGCGCAGCGCGCGATCGACGACCGAACGGCGGATCACCAGGTCACGGATCGGCGCGGGCTCTGGGAACAGCTGGGTCGGAGGGAGATCGAGGTACTGGTGCAGGTAGCCGATGGTGTTCTGCTTGGCGCCCCGCACGTGCAAGAGGCGCGAGAGGGCCCCCGCCACGCGATCGGCGCTTTTTCCGTAGCCCATGGGGACCGGGAGTATATCGGCGCTCGGCGATACAGTGCTAGCGTGCGCCTACCGTGAGCGCAGGCTCCGCCGAGATCTACGAGCTGTTTCTGGCCCTGTCGCCGGCGCGCCTGGGCGCGGCGCGTGGGGCGCTGGAGCAGGCCGATCCCGCCGAGCGCGACCGCGAGCTCGGCGCGGCGCTGATCCCGTTCGCGGTCGACGCAGCACTGCTCGGTGCCGACGGCGTGGCGGCGCTCGCCCGGGCCTTGGCCCACGCCGGCAGTGCCCCCCGCTCGGGGGTGGAGCGCGGGCTCGACACGCTCGAACGAAGCATCGACGCGCTGGGGCACGGCGACGAGTCGGGCGCGCGGGTGGACGAAGCCGCGCTGTTCGAGCTGGCGCGCGAGCTTCGCAGCGGCTCGGGCCAGCCCGAGGCCCCGCGCGAGTCGACCCCCGCGGCCGCTTCGCCCGCGGCCGACGACGACGTGCACTGGGTGCCGGCGCTGGCCGAGGACATGATCGCCGCGTTCTTGGACGAGTGTGGCGAGCGACTCGATGGTCTGGCCGAGCGCCTGCTGGTGCTCGAAGATCGCGCCGACGACAAAGAGCTGGTGAGTGAGGTCTTTCGTGATCTGCACACGCTCAAGGGCGGTAGCGCCTTCGCCGGCTTGAAGAAACTGAACCGCGTCGCGCACCTGGCCGAGGATCTGATCGGCGAGCTGCGTGACGGCAAGCGGAGCTGCGATCGCCCCTTGGTCGACCTCTTGCTCGAGACCCTGGACGTGCTCCGCGCCATCGTCGAGCGGGCCCGCGCCCGGTCGCCCATCGACGTGGACGTCAGCGACCTGGTGCGCCGCCTGAAAGACCCGCGAGCCGCGAAGGGGCCCACCACCACCACCGCCGCCGCCGCCGACAAGCCGCGGGACGCGGCGGCCCCCGGCGCGCCGGCGCAGGCCCCGGCCGCCGCCAGCACCCTGCGCATCGAGTTCGAGAAGGTCGACCACTTGCTCAACCTGGTGGGCGAGGTGGTGCTGGCCCGCGGCCGCCTGACCACCGCCGCCGAGGTGCAGGGCGCGCTGCTCCGAGAGATGGTGCAGCTCCGCAAGAAGCTGGCCGCGCTCTTGCCGGCCGAGTCGCGTCCGAACGCGCCCGGCGCCCTCGACGACCTGCAGCGCACCGAGCGGGTGTTACGCGAAACCTGGAGCGATCTCGACTCGGGCCTGGGTGGGCTGGGCCTGGCGGTGGGCCAGCTGCGCGACAACGTGATGAAGCTGCGCATGGTGCCCATCGCGCGCCTGTTCACCAAGTACCAGCGCACGGTCCGCGAGCTGGGCGGCAAGCTGGGCAAGGAAGTGAAGGTCGAGCTCGAGGGCGCCGACACCGAGCTCGACAAGGTGCTCGTCGAACGATTGGAAGATCCGCTCTTGCACCTGGTACGCAACGCGGTGGACCACGGCGTGGAGCTGCCCGACGTGCGTGCGGGTCGCGGCAAGCCCCGCGCGGGGCTGGTGCGGCTGGCCGCCCACCAGCGCGGCGGGCAGATCGTGGTCACCATCAGCGACGACGGCGGCGGCATGGACCCCGAGCGCCTGCGACAGAAGGCCGTCGAGAAGGGCATCGTCACGGCGGACGAGGCGGCAGCGCTCGACGACCGCGCAAGCTTCGATCTGATCTTCCGCGCCGGCTTCTCGACCGCGGCGCAGGTCTCGGACGTGTCCGGGCGGGGCGTGGGGATGGATGTGGTGCGCGACGCCATTTCCAAGCTGAAGGGCAGCATCGTGATCGACTCGGAGCTGGGCCGCGGCACGCGCATGGAGCTGCGCCTGCCGCTGACCCTGGCCATCACGCAAGTGCTGGCGGCGCGGGTGGGCGGCGAGCTGGTGGCCATTCCCCTCGACGCCGTGGTCAGCGGCGAGAACCTGCGGGGCAGCGACCTGGAAAACGTGGCCGACGGCGTGTGCCTGCGGGTGAACGACCGGCTGGTCCCGGTGGTCGAGCTGGCCGACGTGCTGGGCCTGGCCAAAGACGCCTCGCTGGCCGATGCTGGCGACGGCGCGGTGGTGATCGTCGACGTGGGGTCCGACCGGCTGGGGCTGTCGGTGCAGCAGCTCCTCGGCCGCCACGAGGTGGTGATCAAGTCCCTGGGCCCGCTCTTGGCCGGGGCACCCTGCGCGGCCGGCGCCACCCTGATCGGCGATCGCGTGCTCTTGGTGGTCGATCTGCTCGAGGTGGCGCGCCGGGCCCGCGACCCTTCCGGGGTGCGCGCCGTGGGCCCGCGCCCGCCGGTCCGCGCCAAGGCCCGCGCCCGCATCCTGGTCGCCGAGGACAGCGACGTGATCCGCGAGGCAATCCGCCGCGAGCTGACCCGCGCGGGCTTCGAGGTGGTCGCTGCCGAAGACGGCGCCGTGGCCCTGGAGCACGCGCGGAACGAGCTGTTCGACGCGGTCAGCACCGACGTGATGATGCCCAAGCTCGACGGCTACGAGCTGACCCGCGCCTTGCGCAAAGATCCGCGCTACGAAAAGGTGCCGATCGTGATGGTCACCAGCAAAGACGCGCGCATCGACACGCTGCGCGGCATGGACGCCGGCGCGGACCTCTACTTGACCAAGCCGGCGGACGCCGGCGAGCTCGTACGAGCGCTGGATTCGCTGCTTTCCAAGCGGAAGGCGGGGTAAACCTCCGATTTTTTTGCGCGGGCGTTTTGGGCGCGCAGGGGCCCACGACCGGTGCTAGGGTGCGTCGCCTTTCGCGGGCCCCGCGGGCACTTCTGGCCGCCGCGAACGCGAGAGCGAGCGAACGCATCACACGAGAGCCACCATGAGTCGTTACCTCTTCACGTCCGAGTCCGTCAGCGAAGGCCACCCCGACAAGCTCTGCGATCAGATTTCAGACGCAGTCCTGGACGCGTGCTTGAAGCGCGACCCACGCAGCCGGGTGGCTTGCGAGACGCTGTGCAAGACGGGATTCGTGGTCGTGGCGGGCGAGATCACCACCACCGCCGACCTCGACTTCGGCAAGCTGGCCCGCGGGGTGATTCGCGACATCGGCTACACCAGCTCGGACATGGGCTTCGACGCCGACACCTGCGGCATCTTGGCCGCCATCGAGCCGCAGTCGCCCGACATCAGCCAGGGTGTGACCGAGGGCGAGGGCATGCACAAGGAGCAGGGCGCCGGCGATCAGGGCCTGATGTTCGGCTACGCCTGCGACGAGACGCCCGAGCTGATGCCCGCGCCGATCATGTACTCGCACCAGCTGGTCAAGAAGCTGGCCGAGGTGCGCAA
The DNA here is from genome assembly GCA_023150915.1 of Polyangiaceae bacterium. Classification (GTDB taxonomy): domain Bacteria; phylum Myxococcota_A; class Polyangia; order Polyangiales; family Polyangiaceae; genus JADJKB01. Next base: position 17,775 of record JAKLKA010000016.1, on the reverse strand, counting down.
GGCCGGCAAGGTCGACTTCTTGCGGCCCGACAGCAAGAGCCAGGTCACGGTCGAGTACGAAGACGACCGGCCGAAGCGCATCGACGCGGTGGTGGTATCGACCCAGCACAGCGCCGACGTGAAGTACAAGACGCTGAAAGAAGCCGTGATGGAGCTCTGCGTGAAGAAGAGCTTGCCGGCCAACCTGCTCGACAAGAACACCAAGTACTTCATCAACCCGACCGGCCGCTTCGTCATCGGCGGGCCGTTCGGCGACGCCGGCCTCACCGGCCGCAAGATCATCGTCGACACCTACGGCGGCATGGGCCGTCACGGCGGCGGCGCTTTCAGCGGCAAGGACCCGAGCAAGGTCGATCGCTCGGCCTGCTACTACGCGCGCTACGTGGCGAAGAACATCGTGGCAGCCAAGCTCGCCCGCAAGGTCGAGGTCCAGGTCGCGTACGCCATCGGCGTGGCGCGGCCGGTCGGAGTGTACGTGCACACCTTCGGCACCGGCGTGATCTCGGACGAGGCGCTGCAGAAGTACGTGGCCGACAAGTTCGACATGCGCCCCAAGGCGCTGATCGAAGAGCTCGATCTGCTCCGCCCGATCTACACGAAGACCGCCGCCTACGGGCACTTCGGTCGCAAAGAGTTCACCTGGGAGAGCACCGAGCGCGCGAAGGCAATGGCCGACGATCTGCTCCCGGGCAAGGCCAAGGGCGAGCGCAAGGCCGCGGCGAACGGCTCGAACGGCCACGGCAAGAAGAAGAAGCCGGCGCGCGCCAAGACCTCGGCTCAAGCCCGCGCCTGAGGTCGTTCCGTCCGTTGCCGGCGAAAAATTCCGTCGGCCCTGGCAGAGCGGCCGCCATCGGCTGTGCGTCCATGTGGGGTCCTGCGTGACAGGGCCCCCCTCGCCAGCTACCTTCCGATGGCGGCGACGCCTGAACCTCGCAGTGCCCGCCGCGACGTGCTTCGGCACGTGTGGTGTTCGGCTATGCGGCCAACACCTCTTCGCACGGCTCCAGCTTCGGTTCGCCTCGAGGGGCACCTCAACTTAATCGGGATGGTCCAATGGCACGTTCGGCACTGACTGCACTCGGAACCTTCGGTCTGGTGATCATCGCCGCGGCAGCCCTCAGCTGCTCGGGCGCCGGCAACAGCAACGGCGGCACGGCGGCCGCGGCCGGCGTGGGCGGTGGCGGCGGCGGCTCCGGCGGCGGCCTCAACATCGGCGGCAACGGCAACGGGGGCAGCGGCGGTGGGGGCAGCCCCGGCTGGACGTGCACCCCCGGCAAGCCCGAGCCCGGCGCCATCGACATCCCCGGCAACGGCAAAGACGACGACTGCGACGGCACGGCCGACAACGGCCCGCCGGCGAACTGCGACTCGGCCATCACCAAGGTCGAGGACAACGACCCGATGAATGCAGCACGGGCCATCGGCCTGTGTCAGGTCTCTGATGGTGTGAAGTGGGGCGTGATCGAAGCCAAATACGTGAAGGCCGACGGCGCGCCGGAGAGCACCGCTCCCCCGGTGAACCCGCTTCAGCATGGGCTCTTGGCGAAATTCGGGCCCAACGTGAACGCGCAAGAGGGCACGCGCATGCTCGGGCTCTCCAGTGGCACCGCCCGCCAGCCCAGCGATTCGGGCTATCAGTCCCCCGGTGGTTTCGACGCGAAGTCCATGGGCACGGTGCCCCCCGGATTCCCCATCGACTCTCCGTCGTGTCCGGGCGTTCAGACCGCCAACGACAAGAAAGCCTGGAACCCGGTGGCGCTGGAGCTGAAGATCAAGGCCCCGCTCAACGCCAAGAGCTTCAAGTTCAACTTCGACTTCTACACCTTCGAGTTCCCGGTCTATGTCTGCTCTCAGTACAACGACTTCTTCGTCGCGCTGCAGAGCCCCGCGCCGCCCAGCGCGCTGCAGGGGAACATCTCGTTCGACTCACAGAAGAATCCCGTCAGCGTGAACAACGGGTTCCTCGAGGTCTGCCAGCCCCAGACAGCCAAGGGCAAAACCTTCCCGTGTGCGCTCGGCACGGCGCAGCTCGACGGAACGGGGTTCGGCGCCGATCCGACAGACCCGCTCGGGCAATTGCACGCCGCCACCGGCTGGCTCGAGACGGTCTCGCCCGTCTCTGGCGGCAGCGAGTTCACGCTGCGCTTCGCCATCTGGGACATGGGGGATCCCGTTCTGGACTCCACGGTGTTGATCGACAACTTCACCTGGTCGACCGAAGGCGGCGACATCCCCGTGACCAACCCGGTTCCCGTTCCGAAGTGACGCACGCGCGGCGCACGTGCGCCGCACGATCCGTAATCCACACGGGTCGACCAGCCACGTTGTTCCAGTAAACTGTCTTCAGCGCGGAGCGTGCGGGCTCCGCTCCCGAGGTGCGAAATGATTCGTGAGAGCCTGGTGTTTTCTTCGGTCGTCGTGGTCAGTTTTCTTGCGAGCGCGTGCAGCGGCACCAGCTCGGGCGGTGACGACCTTTTCACCGGCGGCACCTCGGCCGGCGGCGCTGCCGGTTCCGGCGGCGGCGGTGGCATGAACGTCGGCGGCGCCAGCGGCTCGGGCGGCAGCGGCGGCGGGTTGGTCATCGACTCGGGACCCGGCACTGGCGGCGGCGGGCCCAGCTGCGACTCGGGTCCCACCGAAGACAAGGACAAGGACGGCCAGACCAAGCAAGACGGCGACTGCAACGACTGCGACCCCAACGCCAACGCGGGCGCCTACGACGTGGCCGGGAACAACGTGGACGAGGACTGCAACGGCAAGGCCGACGACGCACCGGTGGATTGCGACGGCGCCATCACCGATCTGGCCGACAACGACGCGATGAACGGCGCCCGCGCCATGGGCCTGTGCCAGCAAGCCACGGCGAGCGACAAGAAGTGGGGCGTGCTCGAGGTGAAGTACATCAAGGCCGACGGCACCCCCGGCATGAACGATCTGAGCCACGGCCTGCTCACCGCCTTCGGCCCCAACGTCAACGTTCAAGAAGGCAAGCGCATGCTGGTGCTGTCGAGCGGCACCGCGCGCCAGCCCACCGACCCGGGCTATCAGAACGTCAGCGGCGCCGACATGAAGACGACCAGCGCGCCGCCATCGCCGCAGTTCCCCATCGACACGCCCACCTGCCCGGGCGTCACCACCACCGGCAAGCCCGCCAACGACCCGGCGGCGCTCGAGGTGAAGATCCGCGTCCCCACCAACGCCAAGAGCTTCAGCTTCAACTTCAACTTCTACACCTACGAGTGGCCGGGCTTCGTCTGCTCCAGCTACAACGACTTCTTCGCCGCGCTGCAGACCCCGGCGCCGCCGAACGCCGCCCTGGGCAACATCTCGTTCGACAGCCAGGGCAACCCGGTGAGCGTGAACAACGCCTTCCTCGAAGCGTGTGGTTGCTCCACCGGCGCGCCCTGCGCCGTCAAAGGCAAGACCTTCAACTGTTCGCTCGGGACCAAGATCCTCGAGGGCACGGGCTTTGCCGAGCCGATCACCTATCCGCACGCCGCCACCGGCTGGCTCGAGACCAAGTCGCCCGTCACCCCGGGCAGCGAGGTCACGTTGCGCTTCGCCATCTGGGACGCCGGCGACCACGTGCTCGATTCCACGGTGCTGATCGACAAGTTCGTGTTCAGCGCGGAAGAGGCCACCGGCGGCTCGACCACCAAACCCGTCCCCACTCCGAAGTGACACACCCATGAAACACCATCGAACCCTCAGCTTCGTGGCCACCGGTGCCCTGGTGGCGGTCGCGTTGGCTGCCTGCACCGCCAGCACCGGCGGCGGGGGCGCCACCGGCGGCGGCGGCGGCGCAGGCGGCAGCGGCAACGCAGGCAACGTGGGCGGCAGCGGGGCCGTCAGCTTCGGCGGCAACGGCGGGGGCCTGATCATCGACGGTGGCGGCGCCACCGGCGGTGGCACGGTGAACTGCACCTCGGGCCCGACCGAGGACAAAGACAAAGACGGGTTTTCCACCCAAGATGGGGACTGCAACGACTGCGACGCCAACGCCAACCCCGGCGCCTACGACGTGGCCAAGAACAACGTCGACGAAGACTGCAACGGCAAGCCGGACGACACCCCGGTGGACTGCGACTCGGTCATCACCGGCGTGGGCGACAACGATCCGCTGAACGGCGCGCGCGCCATGGGCTTGTGCCAGAAGGCCACGGCCGGCGACAAGAAGTGGGGGGTGCTCGAGGCCAAGTGGGTGATGGCCGACGGCTCGCCCGGGATGAACGACCTGGGTCACGGCATGCTGCCCAAGTTCGGGCCCAACGTGAACTGCCAAGAGGGCAAGCGCATGCTGGGGCTTTCCAGCGGCACCGCGCGCGAGCCCACGGACTCGGATTACGCCGACGTGGGCGGCGAAGACATGAACACCGAGAGCCCGCCCCCGGCGGGTTTCCCCGTGGATTCGCCCAGCTGCCCCGGGAACAACACCACCGGCACCACGGCCAACGACCCGGCGGCCCTCGAGGTGAAGCTGCGCGTTCCCACCAACGCCAAGAGCTTCTCGTTCAACTTCAACTTCTACACCTACGAGTGGCCCGACTATGTCTGCTCGAGCTTCAACGACTCGTTCGTGGTGCTGCAGAGCCCCGCGCCGCCGAACGCCAAGCTGGGCAACATCTCGTTCGACAGTCAGGGCAACCCGGTCAGCGTGAACAACGGCTTCGTGGACGCCTGCGGCTGCGACAGCGGCCCGCCGTGCCAGGCCGACGTGAAGACCTTCCCCTGTTCGCTGGGCACCGGCATTCTTCAGGGCACGGGCTTCGGCAAAGACACCACGCAGTGGGACGACCACGCCGCCACCGGCTGGCTCGAGACCAAGTCGCCGGTCACGCCCGGCAGCGAGATCACGCTGCGCTTCGCCATCTGGGACGCCGGCGATCACGTGCTGGACTCGACCGTGCTGGTCGACAACTTCGTGTTCAGCGCCGACGAGGCCACGGGCACCAGCACCAAGCCCGTGCCGACGCCGAAGTAGCGCTTGCGCGGCTCAGCGCACGCAGTTACGCCCGGCGTTCTTCGCCGCGTAGAGCTGGGTGTCGGCCCGCTCGTAGAGCGCGTCGGGGGCCTGATCGGTCGGCGCGCGCTCGGCCACGCCCACGCTGACCGTGACCGGGATGCGATTGCCCTCGGCCGAGAACGCTGAGGCCTCGATCACCCGGCGAATGTGCTCGGCCAGCTGCCAGGCCTGGGCCGCCGGCACGCCGGGGCAGAGCACCGCGAACTCTTCGCCGCCGGTGCGGGCGAACACCGCCCCCGGCGGCACCACCTGCGAGACCACCGCCGACGCTTGGCGCAAGACGGCGTCACCGGCCGGGTGACCGTGGGTGTCGTTGATGGTCTTGAAGTGGTCGAGATCGAAGGCGATCAGGCTCACCGGCGAGCCGTCGAAGCGTGCGCGCCAGATCACGTTGTGCAGCGTCTCGTCGAAGTGGCTGCGATTGAAGATGCCGGTGAGACCGTCGTAGCGCATCAGGCGCTGGATCTCTTCGTGGTAGGCCGCCTCGACATTGCTGCCGGACAGGTACTTCAGCAGCACCTTCCCGATGCCGACCCGGTCGCTGTCTGCCAGGGGGTGCTCGGACACCCGGTTTTCGTTGACGTACGTGCCATTGGTCGAGCGCAGATCTTGGATGAAGTGGCGCGTGCCGTCCCAGCGCACGCGGGCGTGCAGGCGGCTCACGCTGTCCAGATCCAGCTGGAACCCGCAACCCACGCCACGCCCGATGTCGAGCGTCTCTTCCCCCAGCAGCACGCGGTGACCCAGGCGCGGCCCGGCGATCACCACCAGGAAAGCCTGGCCCGGCGAGCTCTTGCGCCACGAGCGCGTGAAGTCGCGGGTGACGGTGACCTCCACCGTGGTCTCGAACAGATCGTCGCCTGCCACTTCGGGAAGGTGAACGGTATCACAGGAGGCGCCCACCCGCGTCCAGGGCGCCGATGTAGGCCGGTGTGCCCTCCTGCCCCCTCCGCGCGCCGGAACAGATCCGCCACGGCGCCCGGCAGAGCGCAAAGGGCGCCCGTTCCTGCAGCGGCCTCGGAAAAGCCGGCAGCCACGCTGAGCTCGACCGCCACGGCGCCAAGAACGCCAAGGGCGCCGTGAGTTCTGAGCTCAGAAAGCCTGAAACTCCCTGGCGACCTTGGCGTCCTCGCTGGCGACCTTGGCGGTTCTTCCGAACGCCGAGCAACCTGGCCCAGCGCGGTGCGACGCTCAGATGTCGTAGTACAGGAAGTACTCCATCGGCGTCGGGTGCAGCCGCGAGAGCTTCAGGTCGTTCTCGCGCTTGTACTCGAGCCACATGCTGACCACGTCCTTGGTGAAGACGTCGCCCTTGAGCAGGTACTGGTGGTCGCGTTCGAGGGCGTCCAGGCTCTCTTCGAGCGATGCCGGCATGTGCGGCACGTCTTTCAGCTCTTCGGGTGAGAGCGAGTAGATGTCCTTGTCCAGCGGGTCACCCGGATCGATCTTGTTCTGGATGCCGTCGAGACCGGCCATCATCATCGCGGCGAAGATGATGTACGGGTTGCCGGTGGGGTCGGGGAAGCGCACTTCGATGCGCCGTGCTTTGGGCGACGGCGAATAGGTCGAGATGCGGATGGCCGCCGACCGGTTGCGGCTGGAGTACGCCAGGTTCACCGGGGCCTCGTACCCCGGGACCAGGCGCTTGTAGCTGTTGGTGGTGGGGTTGGTGAGCGCCGCCAGGCTGCGGGCGTGCTTCAAGATGCCGCCGATGTAGAACAGCGCCATGTCGGACATGCCGGCATAGCCGTCGCCGGCGAAGAGCGGCTTGCCCTCGGCCCACAGCGACTGGTGAACGTGCATGCCGTTGCCGTTGTCACCGAACATCGGCTTGGGCATGAAGGTCGCGGTCTTGCCATTCTTGTGCGAGACGTTCTTCACGATGTGCTTGAACCACATCAGTTTGTCCGCGCAGCGCACCAGGCTGTCGTACTTCATGTCGATCTCGCCCTGACCGGCGGTGGCCACCTCGTGGTGGCTCACCTCGACCTCGATCCCGACCTGCTTCATGGTCAGGCAGATGTCGGTACGCAGGTCCATCTGGGTGTCCTGCGGCGAGACCGGGAAGTAACCCTCCTTGTGGCGGATCTTGTGGCCCAGGTTGGGGCCCTCGTCGCGGCCGGTGTTCCAGTCCGCCTCCACCGAATCGATGCGGAAGTACGCCTCATGCCCGCTGGCGTCGAAGCGAACGTCGTCGAAGATGAAGAACTCGGCCTCGGGCCCGAAGAAGCAGGTGTCGGCCAGACCCGTGCTCTTGAGATACGCCTCGGCCTTCTTGGCGATGTGGCGCGGGTCACGCGAATAGTTCTGGCGCGTGATCGTGTCCTGCACCGTGCACAGCAAGCTCAGCGTCGGGTGCTTGGTGAACGGGTCCATCACCGCCGTGGCCGGGTCGGGGATCAAGAGCATGTCGCTCTGGTTGATGGGCTGGAAGCCGCGGATCGACGAGCCGTCGAACCCGAACCCGTCCTCGAAGCTCTCAACCTCGAGGCGGTCGAACGGGACCGAGGTGTGCTGCCACTTGCCGGGCAGGTCGATGAACTTGAGATCGACCATCACCGCGCCGTTCTTCTTGCCGAATTCGATGACATCCTTGGGGTTCATGGGCATGGTTTCTCCTCGGGCTCTGGGCCCGTCGTCAATCGTCGTCGTAGAGCCGTGGGCTCCACCTCAAATCGCTTCTTCACCGCGCTCGCCGGTACGAATGCGCACCACTTCGTCGATCGGCAGCACGAAGATCTTGCCGTCGCCGATGCGGCCGGTCTTGGCGCTCTTCTCGATGGCGTCGATCACCTCTTTGACCATCGCCTCGGGCACGACGATCTCGAGCTTCACCTTCGGCACGAAGTCCACGACATAGGCCGAGCCGCGATACACTTCCTTCTTGCCGCCGGTACGACCGAAGCCTTTGACCTCGGTCACCGTCATGCCCTGAATCCCGACCTCGGACAGGGCGTCTTTCACTTCATCGAGCTTGAACGGTTTGATGATCGCTTCGACCTTCTTCATGACGCGGCACTGCGTATCCCTTGCCGTGTTTCGGGAATGTTTCGGCGTCGAGTCTGGATGGACCCACAGGTTTTACACAGGGTCGCGCAGCAGTTTTTCCAGGTCGGGCGCCAGCGCGGGCTTGTCGGCAGCCAGCGTGCGAAACGTCTTGGTTCGCGTCCGGCCGATGGTCGGCACGCGGCAGCTGCGACCGCCGCCGTACAGGCTGAACATGCCGAAGTCCCAGTCCACGCCGGCGCCGCTGCAGCCCCGCCGCGCGCGAGCGAGCAGGCGCATGCCGACTTCGAAGCAGCGGCCCAGCGCCTCGGGCGAGTCCCCGAGCAGCGACTGCGCAAAGGCCTCTCGGCGGGTCGGGCTGGCGATGATCGGATCCCGCTGGTCGGGCGCGATCCACGAGGCAACGCGGGGCCCTTGATCGAGCGCGACCTGAACCAGGCACGCTTCTTTGTTCGGGCCGCGGCCGAGCGGGGGGTACCCGAACTCGACGTCTTCGCGCAGCCCCGACTCGTGGAGCGCCACGGTGAGCGTGGCCAGCGCCAGCGACCGCCGGGACCCGGGCCAGTCGATGGGCTCGCAGCGCGGCTCGGCGCAGTCCATCAAGCGCGACGCGGTACCCGAAAGCGCGCGCGCGACCCCCGCGAAGCGGCGGAGCGCGGCGCTGCGGGTCTCGAGCCGTGCCCAGCCGCCCCGCGCGCTCGAGTACGCAGGCGGGCGACACGCCGGCGCCGGTTCGCTGCACGGCGGCGCGAGCTCGCAGGTGGCCACCTTGGGATCGGTGCCACACTCGGGCACCACCTCTCGCGAGTACGGAGAGCGCCCGGGGTGCCCGTGCGACACCATCAGCGCGAGGAGAAGCTCGGCGAGCGAGACCGGCGCCACCCCGAGACGCTAGCGCATCATCGGCGACCGGTCGGCGATGGACGAGATTCGGTCGTGATGTGGCGACGTTGCGCTCAGGCCGGACCGCCTTTGAAGACGCGGTACGGCGGCAGCGAGGGCGGTGGCGGTGTGAGCGAGGGCTCGAATGATTCGGGCTGCTCGTCGCCGAAGCAAATGCCGAGCTGACGCCCGGTGAGCAGCACGTCCGAGTCGAGGGGCACCGTTCGGACGCGCGCGGTGCCGTCGGCGATGGGCACCAGCTGGATGGTGTTGCCGCGGATCGCGACCAGGCCGCTGGTGGTGGTGTCGGCGATGAAGCGCGTCGCCGCGCACCCCAGGCGCAGCGCCAGCACGCGATCGGTCATCACCGGGCTGCCGCCGCGCTGCAGGTGACCCAGCACGATGCTGCGGGTCTCTTTCCCGGTCCTGAGCTGGATCTCGTGAGCCACGCGCTCGGCGATGCCGCCGAGCTGGCCATGCTCTTTGAACTGGCCGGCGCCCTCCTTGAACACCGCAGCGCCGCCCACCTCGGTCGCGCCCTCGGCGACGACCACGATGGCGAAACGCCGATTCATCACCTCGCGCCAGCGGATCTTGTCGCACACCCGCTCGATGTCGAAAGGAAGCTCGGGGATGAGCACCACGTCGGCGCCGCCGGCGATGCCGGAATAGAGCGCGATCCACCCAGCGTGGCGCCCCATCACCTCGACCACCATCACGCGCTCGTGGGCCTGGGCGGTGGTGTGCAGCTTGTCGATCGCCTCGGTCGCAGTGGCCACGGCGGTGTCGAAGCCGAACGTCTGGTCGGTACCCGAGAGATCGTTGTCGATGGTCTTGGGCACCGCGATCACCCGCGGCAGCCCCCGCTCGAGCAGCTTGGCCGAGAGCTTGATGGAGCCGTCACCGCCAATGGCCACCAGGGCGTCCACCCCCAGCTCTTCCAGACGGCGGATGACCTTGCCCGAGACGTCGGTCGGCACCAGCTGGCCGTCTTTCATCATGGGGTAGCGGAACGGATCCCCCCGGTTGGTGCTGCCCAAGATGGTGCCGCCCAGGTGGTGGATGCCGCGCACGCTGTTTCGATCGAGTGACACCACCCCGGCCGGGTCGTCCTCGATCAGCCCGCGGTAACCGTAGCGAATGCCCAGCACCTCCCAGCCGCGGCCCATGGCGCTGATAGCCACCGCGCGGATCACCGCATTGAGCCCCGGTGCGTCTCCCCCGCCCGTGTTGACGGCTATCCTTCGGATCATCGCCCTCGCACTGTAGACTTGCCCGCGGCGCGTGTCTCGCCTGACGACGACGCGGTTTTTGCATGAAGCAGCCCCCTGCCCCGCTCACGCTCGGGCACTACCCCACACCGGTGTTTCGCGCCGACGCGCTCTCGACTGCCGGCGCGGAGCTGTGGGTGAAGAATGACGGCGTGTCGGCCGAGCCGTACGGCGGGAACAAGGTGCGCAAGCTCGAGCTGGTGCTCGCCGATGCGGCGCGGCGTGGCGCGCGACGGCTGGTGACCACCGGCGCCGGAGGCAGCCACCACGTGCTGGCGACGGCGATCTACGCCCGGGCCGTGGGCCTTCCGGTGGTCGCGGTACTCTGCCCGCAGCCGTGGACCGAGCACGCCGAAGCGACCTTGCGCGCGTCGCTGGGCGCCGGGATCGAGGTCCGCGTCGTCGGCTCGATGGCCGCCGTTCCGCTCGGCGTGGCCGCCGTGCTGCGCCGCGGGGACTACTTCATTCCCGCCGGCGGCTCGAGCGCCCTCGGCACCCTCGGCTACGCCCGAGCGGTCGGCGAGCTGGCGCGCCAGATCCGCGACGGCGCCCTGCCCGAGCCCGAAGTCATCGTCGTCCCGCTCGGCTCGGGCGGCACGGTCGCCGGCATCCTGGCCGGCGTTCTGCGCCAGGGGCTGAGGTCCCGAGTGGTCGGGGTCTCGGTGGCGGTGGCGGCGCCCCTCGGCCGAGCCGTGTCCCTCGCGCTGGCCCGAGCGGCGACCCGTCTCGAGGGCGGTGGCGCTGGCCTCCTGCGACTCGCGCGCACCCTCGAGATCGATGGCCGGCACCTGGGCGCTGGGTACGGGCACGCCACCGCCGAGGGCAACGCCGCGACCCGGGCCGCCGAGGCCATCGGTCTTCGGCTGGACCCGACCTACACCGCGAAGACCTTCGCGCGGGCACTGGAAGAGGTCCGTTTGCCGGGGCGCCCGGGCCGGGCCGTTCTCTACTGGCACACCCTCTCGGCCGCGCCCCTGGGCCCGCTGCTGGAAAATGCCCCGCCCGCGGTCCCGACCCCGCTCGAATCGCTGCTGCCGCGCCCCTAGAAATCTCGCGGTTTTTCGCGGCTCTTGGCCCGTGGTTTCTCGCGCTCCCCAGCCTCCCTTGCTAACGTGGCGGCGTCGAGCACCCCTCGACCGCCGGCTCACTCGAATGGCATCCCCCCCGAACAAATCGCAGGTCCCCATCGGGACCGTTCTGGAGGGGAAGTTCCGTATCACCAAAGAGATCGGCCGCGGTGGCATGGCCACGGTGTACGAGGCCGAGAACATCACGCTGGGCAAGCGCGTGGCGGTGAAGATCCTGGCCGCCGAGCTGGTGACGTCGCGCATCGTGCGCGAGCGCTTCCTGCGCGAGGCCCGGGCCGCCGCCGCAATCCGCAGTCCCAACATCTGCGACGTCTACGACTCGGGGATGTACGACGGCCGCCCGTTTTTGGTGATGGAGCTGCTCGAGGGCGAGAGCCTGTACGACATGATGACTCGGGTCCGCCGCATCGACCCGGACACCACCCTGGCAGTCATCACCCAGGCGGCCCGCGGCCTGCAGAAGGCCCACGAGTCGACGGTCATCCACCGCGACCTCAAGCCCGAGAACATCTTCATCACCAAGACGCCCGAGGGCGAGCTGGTGGTGAAGATCCTGGATTTCGGCCTCGCCAAGTTCTACGAGCAGACCGGCGAGGCAGCCTCACCGCGGCTCACACGCGAGGGCGCGCTCTTCGGCACGCCCGCGTACATGAGCCCCGAGCAGGCCAAGGGTCAGGGCGAGACCGACCACCGCTCGGACCTGTGGGCCCTCGGCTGCATCGTCTACGAGTGCCTGACCGGCACCACGGTGTGGAACGTGGATCAGGGCGTGGCGATGATCTTGGCGCAGATCGCCGGCGCGCCGATCCCCAAGCCGTCGAAGCTTCGCCCCGATCTGCCGCCCCAGTTCGACTCGTGGTTCGCCAAGGCACTGGATCGGGATCCGCAGAAGCGCTTCGCGACCGCGAAAGAGCTGGCAGAGACCCTGGCCGACGCCCTGACCCCGGCCACCAGCATGCCGCCCCCGTCGTGGCGACCAGAGCACGTGCTCAACCTGCCCGCCCCCCCGAAGCGCGGGGGCATGGGCGTGGTGGGGGTGCTGCTGGGGCTCGCGATCGTCGCACTCGGGGGCTATGCGCTCTGGTTCTACGTGCTGCATCCGCCCGTGCCGACCGCCGTCCCCACGGCCAGCGTGTCGGCCGCACCCAGCGCGAGCGTGGCGCCGGCGCCCAGCAGCTCGGCACCGGTCTACGATCGCCCGCTCGAGAACGAGGGCTTCGGCAAGAGCGTGTCGGAAGCGCAGGCGCTGATCGAAAGCGGCAAGGGCGAAGCCGCGCTGGTGGCCTTCAAAGAAGCCTTCAACGCCGGCGGCTCGGGCGTGTCGCGGGGGCTCCTCAGCAATGCGGTCATCGCCGTCCCGGGCGGCGACGGCAAGTGCAAGGTCACCGGCCTCGGCCGGCCACGACCGTTCGATCGCACCACCCCCAGCTCGCGCCCAGACCTGCTGGTCACCTCCGTCGGGCCGGTCGTGGTCTGGGTGGACAACCAGCAAGACACCGCGCGCCGACAGGCCTTCACGGCGCTGCTCGACAGCGCGCTGCGGCGCGTCTCGCCGGCGCGTCTGGTCACCCCCGAGACCAGCTCGGCCCGCCACACCCAGCTGCTCGATGCCAAGGGCAAGCTCGCCCTGTTGTTCTGGGAAGACGGCGGCAGCGAGCCGGGGGTGTACGTGCGCACGCTCGAGACCGACGGCCGCATTGCCGGGCCCTCGCGGCGGCTGAGCGCCATCAAACGGCAAGAATATTTCCCGACCATCGCCCGGGGACAAGACGGTGGGTACTGGGCGGTGTGGGAAGAGAGCTTCGAAGACGGGGCCGATCTGGCCGCCAGGCGCCTCTCGGCCGACCTCGATCCAATGGGCGAGAGCATCCGGCTGACCGCCTTTGGCTCGGGCCGCGATGGCCACGGAGCGCTGGCCAATCGCCCCAGCCTGGCCGTGGTCGATGGCGCGTTGGTCATCGCCTTCTCGCTCGAACGTGACAAGAAGCGGCGCATCATGCTGCTGGAAGTGTCGGTGAACGATCCGGCACTTCTGACCGGGGTGAAGGCCGAGGGAAAGAAGAAGCTCGAAGACCGGGTGATCGGCAAGCTCACCGCGGTCAGCCCGATCGGCGGGCAGCGCGGCGAGGCTCGGGCCGTGTGCAGCAAGGACGACTGCTTCTTGGTCTGGGACGACGACAAGGCCGGGGCGTTCGCCGCGGTCTTCGACCGCACGAAGCAGCAGATCAACTGGCACCGCGAGTTCGCGCGGGGCGGCTCGGCACCGGCCATTGCCCAGGGGCCTTCCGGCGCCATGGTGGCTTACTTCGACACCAACCGGGTCAAGCTCGCGAGCATGACCCGCGACGGCATCGAGCCGAGCGGCAGCGTGGCGAAAGTCGGCGGGATCCAGCCCTACCCGGCGGTCGCGCCCGGAACCCAGCCGGGGCAGTGGTACATCTCGTGGCGCGACTACGAATCCGGACACCTGGAAGCGTACGTGGTCAGGGCACAGTGCCAGTGAACCGACAGAGCTCCCCTCCCCCCTCGGCTCGCGCGGTGGCCACCACCCACCAGATGCTCTCCATCCCGGCACGCGCCGGCCTGCGGCGTTCCCCCATCGAGACGCCGCGCCTGCTGCTTTCGCCCATCGAGCAGGGCGACGGTCCCGAGATCTGGAGTGCTGTCGACGGCTCGCGCTGGCACCTGGAGCGCTGGCTGCCCTGGGTTCCGTTCAACAACACGCCCGAGGCGAGCCAACGCTACGCCGACGCCTGCGCCGCAGACTGGGACGCCGGTCGCGCCGTGCGCTTCGCCATCCGGGACCGCGCCAGCCGCGAGCTCTTGGGCGTGGCAGGCCTGGACTCGTGCGTCCACCTGCATCGCTCGTGCGAGCTCGGCTATTGGCTGAGGCGTGACGCCACCGGGCGCGGGCTGATGACCGAAGCCGCGCGCGCCGCCGTCGAGTTCGCGTTCCAGCGCATGGCGGTTCACCGCATGCGCTGCGCCGCCGCCACCGACAACCATTCGAGCCTGCGCGTCATCGCCCGCTTGGGATTCCGCTTCGAGGGCATCGCGCGCCAAGCCGAGTTCGTCGGCTCGCGTTGGCTCGACCACGCCGTGTTCTCGCGGCTGGCGACGGACCCGTGAGCCGCTCGCCCGCCCTCGAGCGAAGGCGGCGGCTCAGCTTTCTCCCGCTCGTACCCCTGGCCGTGGTGGTGCTGGGCATCGCAGCGGCGGTGGTGGTGACCTGGGTCGGGTTGAGAGAGCTCGACCACCAGGGGCAAGTCGCGGCGCGCCGCTCGGCTCAGGTGCTGTGCACCACCCTGGCAGCGCGCCTGGCGCGAACCGAGCCCGCGGTGCGGGCGGCGCTGCTCGAGCGGGCCGCCGATCGGTCCGGCTTCGACATCAGCTTGGTGGACGACACGGGCGCCGTGCTCTGGCAGCGCGGCGACCCACCTCCCCGCGAAGGTGACGGCGACTGGGTGGTGGACGCGACCGCCGGCGGGCGGCTCGCCGTCCGCGCGCGGGCGGCCACCGGCCGCCCCGACCGCGCCTCGCTCTTGGCGTCGGTCGCCGCCCTGACCTGGATCCTGATCGGCGCCGCCGCGCTGGTCGCGTACTCCATCGCGCGCGACGTGCGCTCGGACGTGGCCTACGTGGACGATCGCATCACCGAGATGGCGAGCGAGGGGCGTGAGCCGGCGGGCAAGCTCATCCCGGTGCGCAACATCGACCGCGTGGGCCTCTTGACCGTCGCCTTCAACGGGCTGGTCGAACGCTTCGCCGCCGCCGAGCGCGCCTATCGCCAGGATCTGGCCGGCGCCCTGGCCTACGACCGCGACCGCAGCGCGTTCTTGGCGGCGCTCTCTCACGAGCTTCGCACGCCGCTCAACGCCATCTTGGGATTCGCCGACGTGCTCTTGGCCGAGGTCGACGGCCCGCTCAGCGCCGACGCCCGCGAGAACCTGGACGTCGTGCGCGCCAAGGGCGAGCACCTGCGCGAGCTGATCGACGACATTCTCGAGCTCTCGGCGCTGGAGAGCGGCGAGCTGGAGCTGTCACGCGAGCTCTGCGATCTCTGGCCCATCGCCGAAGACGCCGTGCGCGAGGCTCGGATCAACGCCCGGGAGAAGCCCATCGAGATCAAGCTGAGCGGCGAGCCCGTGACGGCCTGGATCGATGCCCGCCGGGTGCGACAGATCCTGGGCAACGTGGTCGGCAACGCCATCAAGTTCACCTCCGAAGGCGTGGTCGAGGTGGTGATCGAGGCCCAATCCGAGCGTTGGGCCTTGATCCGCGTGAGCGACACCGGGCCGGGCATCGCGCCCGAAGATCAAGCCACCATCTTCGAAGAGTACCGGCAGGTCGGCGACCTGGCCGCGCGGCGCGCGGGCTCGGGCCTGGGCCTGGCGATCACCCGGCGGCTGGTGCAGATGCACGAGGGCACCATCGACCTCGAGAGCGCGCTCGGGCAAGGCTCGGTGTTCCGGATCTTCTTGCCCCGCAGCGAGGAGATGATCCCGTGAGGCCGCGGCTGTCGGCGCTGGAGTTGCGGGTCCTGGGCTGGCAGCTGGCGTTCGCCCTGGGCACGGCATTCTTGGTGGCGCCGCTGGTGCCCCGGTTGCTCTTGCTCGCAGGGCCGCTGCAGGCCGCGATCACCAAGGTGCTGCTCTACTCGGTGGGGACCGGCGGCGCGGTGGCGCTGGCCCACAACGCCTGGGTGCTCGGGCGCCATCGCAAGGTGCTGGTGGTGCTGGACTCGGGCCCCCGCACGGTGAACGCCCGCGAGCTGGTCGCCCTGGGCGACGACGGCGGGCGCCTGGTCACCGGCTGGGTCGCGCCGCCGCTGGTCGGGCTGGCGCTGACCGGCACCTTGTTTCGCCCCGAGTTGGTCGATTTGACCACCGGCGTCAGCGTGGCCCTGCTGGCGACGGTGTTCGTCGCCGCCGCCAGCCTGCCGCTCAGCGTGCTGGTGCGTGGATCTCTGGCGCGGGCCTTCGAGCAGGCTCCCCCCGATGCAATGCGCGCGGTGGTCGAGACCGAAGAGAAGCGGCGCAAGCTCGAGCAGCACATTCCCCGGCGCTTGATGTTCGCGGTGGCGCTGCCGGTGGCCTTCATCTCGGTGGGGGCAGCCCTGGTGACCAATGCGGTGGTCCGGCGGGCCGACGAGCGCGACCGCGCCGCCACGGCACGGCTCTTGGCGCGAGCAGCGCTGGACTCGAGGGCCGACTCGCGCGAGACGGCGGGGCTCGACGAAGCAGCGCTGGCCGCCGAGCGAGTGGGCTACGGCGTCACCATCGATCGCGGCTTTGCCCCGGCCCACACCGAGCGCGCTCCGTTCAGCGGAATCGAGCTATCGGTCCCGCTCGAGCAGGGCACGGCACGCCTTCGGTTCGGGGCCTCCGACCTCGGGGTCTTCAGCCCGGTGTCGATGGTGGTCGCGCTGGTGGCGGTGATGCTCGCCGCCCTGTTCGGACTCGGGCTCGGGCGCGCGCTGGACGACGACATCGCCACGGCCACCCGGGGCGTGCGCCTGCTGGGTACCGACAGCGTGATCGGCGGCACCACCCGGGTGATGCGCAAGGTCCGCTTCCGCGTGGTCGAAGAGCTGGGCTTGGCCATCGAGCACCTGGCCGATCGCTTTCGGGTGTTCGCGCACGCGCAAGAGCGCGCCATCGCCGCGCGGGAGCGCGCCGCCCGCATGCGCGGGCTGTTCTTCGCCAGCGTCAGCCACGACCTGAAGAGCCCGCTGAACGCCATCTTGGGCTTCACC
The DNA here is from genome assembly GCA_023150915.1 of Polyangiaceae bacterium. Taxonomy (GTDB): domain Bacteria; phylum Myxococcota_A; class Polyangia; order Polyangiales; family Polyangiaceae; genus JADJKB01. The sequence goes on along the minus strand of JAKLKA010000016.1, from coordinate 750 downwards.
AACCTGGTGCGCGACACCGAACCGCTGAGCGGCGGACAGATCGAGAGCCTGGAGCTGATCGCGAAGCGCGGCCGGGAGCTCTTGGCCTTGATCGAGACCATCCTCGACGCTTCGCGGGTCGAGGCGCGGCAGCTCACGCTGGTGCGCGAGCGCGTACGCATCGAAGAGCTGTTCGACGAGTCGCTGGCCAAGGGGCGCGATCTGGGGGGCGACGGCCAGGTCGAAGTGGTGGCCGAGATCCTCGACGGCCTGCCCGAGCTCAACGTGGACCGGCTACGGCTGACCCGCGCGCTGGCCACCATCATCGGACACGCGTTGCGCTCCAGCGAGAAGGCCCACGTGCGCATGCGTGCCGCGCCCTCGCGCGCCGGCGGCGCGCGGATCGACGTCGAGGTGCCGAGCACGCGCGTCCCCGCCCGCCTGCTGGCCAGCATGCTCGATCCGAACCCCGACCCGGGCGAGCGCGAGCACCGCGGGCTGGCCCTGGGCCTGTCCCTTGCCCGCGCCATCATCGAGCTGCACGGCGGCACCGTGGCGGTCACCGATCGCGGCACCAAGGGGAGCGTGTTCACCGTGAGGATCCCGGTCGGGCCGGCGTGATCGGACTCGCCGCATCCCCGCCCGGAAGTCGGGCCGGACGGTTGCGAAAAGGGACGCGTCTTCGATCAGTTGAGGCGTGGCGCGTGTGGGCTGGAAGGCGAAGCACAAATTCGCAATGGAGTCGGAGCGAGCTGCCTCCGCCTCGCCCGG
>JAKLKA010000204.1 GCA_023150915.1 Polyangiaceae bacterium | reverse complement strand
CGTCATGGTCCTGCGTCGCATCGCGTACACGCTGCTCTCGCTGTGGCGCAGCGTGACCTTCCCCGGTCACGCCACCCCGGTCACCGCCCCCGATGGCCGCGGCGTGATGCGCCCGTGGCGGCAAGAGACGGGCCTCGCGCTTCGACCCCGGTCCGGTCGCCTCGCTCCTGAGCCGGACGCTGCAGGTCGCCCTGACGAGAACCGAGCGGGCCTGCTGTCAGCACATGCTGACTCGCCCCGCGGGGTGTTTGCTCCTAGTATCGCCGATAATGCGATCCGCCCGCGCCCTGCTCTCCGCTTCGTGCCTGCTGACCACCCTCTCCCTCCCTTCCCTGGCTCACGCCGCGCTGGTGGCGGTGGACCCGGGGGACGCCCAGGTCACCTACCGCACCTCGAACTCGGCCCTTTACAACGTGACGGGGTATCGGACGGCGGACTTCACGCCGGGCAACTACTCCGTCTGCGTCGGGCTCACTTGCGTCCCGTTCACGGTGGACGCCGCGGGGAACGTCTCGGGCGCCGCCAACCCCAGCGTGGACTTCGTGGGCAACACCGTGCGCTTCAAGCCGTCGGTGCTGGTCGCCATCGACGCCGGCGACGCCCAGGTGTTCTACCGGATGTCCGGCACGCCCCTCTACGACGCCGTCGGCTACCAGACCGTGCGGCTGGTGCCGGGCACGAGCATGCAGCTCCGGGTCGGTGACACGCTGTTCACCGTGGTCGTCGGTCCCGACGGGACGGTGAGCGGGCCCGCGAATGCGTCGCTGACGTTCGCGGGCAACACGCTGTCCTTCCGCCCGTCCATCGCGGTGACGGTCGACCCTCGAGGTGCCGAAGAGCAGTACCGGGTCCACCTGTCCCAGCTCGGCGCCACCTTTGGGCCGGGGGTGGTCCGGCTCGTGCCCGACACCGCGATGACCGCCTGCATCGCCGCGACCTGCTTCCCGTTCTTCGTCCACGCGAATGGCACCGTCAGTGGGGCCGAGAGCGCGCCGGTGACGTTCACCGGGAGCACGCTGCGCTTCCGGCCGTGGGTGTCCATCGCCGTCGATCCGCGGGGTGCCGACGTGCAGTACCGAGTTCACCAGACACTTCTCCACAACGTCTTTGGCCCAGGCAGCGTTCGCATGGTGCCCGGCACCGCCACCAACCTGTGCGTGGCATCGACGTGCTTCCCGTTCTCGGTCAACGCCGACGGGACCCTCGCCGGCGCCTCCAACGCCAGCGTGGAGTTTTCGACCAGCGCCATCGCGTTTCACACCCTCCCCGTGGTGATCGAGCCCCAGGACGCCAGCGTCGTCTACCGCCTCGTCGCCACCAGCGCGGCCTACAACGTGTCTGGAACGCACAGCGTCGATCTGGTGCCGGGCGTCAGCATGCAGCTGTGCTCGGGTTCGAGCTGCGTTCCGTTCGTGGTGTCGAACCCGCTGGACCTGCAGCTCGCGCTGGGTGGAACCACCTTCCACCTGTACGGCGGCGTGCTCGACGGTGACGGCGACGGCGTGCTGGACGACGCTGACAACTGCCCTCAGACCGCGAACCCCAGCCAAGTGGACTCGGACGGCGATGGCGCCGGGGATGCCTGCGACGGCGACTGGGACGGCGACGGCACCGACAACGCCAGCGACAACTGCCCCATCCTCGCCAACTCGGATCAGGTGGACCGCGACATCGACGGGCTCGGGGACGTTTGCGATTCGGATCTGGACGGCGACGGGTTCGCAAACGCGACCGACAACTGCCCTGACGTTGCCAACGATCAAGCGGATCTCGACTCGGACGGTGCAGGTGACGCCTGCGACGACGACGCGGACGGCGATCTGGTGAGCGACGCGACGGACAACTGCCCCGGCGACGCGAACCCGGTCCAGACCGACAGCGACATCGACGGGCTCGGTGACGCCTGCGATTCGGACGACGACGGTGACGGGGCGACCGACACCGCCGACAACTGTCCCTTCGTGGCGAACGCGAGCCAGGCGGACTTCGACACCGACGGCGAGGGCGACGCCTGCGACGGCGACGCGGACAGCGACAGCGTCGGCAACGCAGACGACCAGTGCGCCGAGACCGCGCTGGGTGCGCCGGTGGACGCCACCGGTTGCAGCGCCACGCAGCAGCTCGATCGGGCGTGCGCTGGCCCCTTCAAGAATCACGGGGCCTGGGTCAGCTGCGTGGCGCACGTCAGCCAGAGCCTGGTCGGCATGGGTCTGATGAGCGCCGACGAGCGGGCGCGCGTGGTGACGTTGGCGGCCCGGAAGCCCTGAGGGCGCCGGCCCCGGGGCGAGCCAGGGTGCTCCCCTTCGGGTGCGTGACGCAGAAGCGGCAGGTGACGAAGTGATCGGCACCGCCATCGCCGCTTCGGTCGAGCGTGAAGACAGAGGTGGTCCGCAGCGTTTCTGCCGCTGCGACCAGGGATGCATCAGCCAGGTCCATGGGGTGATCCGCGTACTTCCCCATCAGCTCGAACGCTCGCGACAGCGCGCCGGCGTCCCTGCGCGCGCCTTCGCGTGAGCAGGCGGGGCGGATCGGCCCGCCCGGGCGCAGTCCATCCGACGCCGACAGCCACGCAAGCCAGCCCGATGATCCCCTGGCGAACGCGGACATTCTGGCCCGAGCGGCAGACATCGGCCCACGGGGAGGCAGTCGAGGCGCGCCGGCGCGCGCGGTGGACAGCGCGCATCCCGAAGTGGCAGGCTCGTCGATTGGCGTGAGCACCGAGCGGGAAAACACGGCTCCTTCGCGCGCGTCGGATGGCGAACGGTTCGCGGTCCGCGGCCTCCTGCTGGTCACGGCCGGGCTTTTGCCGCTCGTGGCGCTCATCCCCGGCGCGTCGCACAGCTTCGGTCTTCCGCGCTGGGCCCTTTTGTCGAGCTGCGCACTGTTCGGTGTTCTGCACGGAACACGCTGCGTGTATCGGGACGTCGAACCCGCCGCCGACCGCCATCGGGTTCGGGCCGAGCTCCTCTTCTGGTGTCTCGTCGCCGCCGCTTCCAGCGGTCCAACGCCGATGGTCTGGGTCTTCCCCTATCTCGCGGCGCTGTTCGCCGCCCAACGGCTCGGTCGCGACGCGCTCACTTGTCTGCTCTTGCTCGCCGCATGCGTCGTCGCGAACCTCGTCCGAACGCTGCTCTGGAATGCCCTGCCGGCGGCAGCCGCTGCGCACTCGCTGGCCCCGGCGGTCGTGTATTGGCTGGTCGGCGGCGGAGCTCGCACGGCGCTGGAAGAACGCGCGCAGCTCCAGCGCCTCATCGTCGCCGAAGAGCAGGCCATGGCGCGCCGAGCACGCCTGGCGCTCGCTCGAGACATCCACGACAGTACCGGCGCGCTCCTGGTTGCCGCAGCGATGCAGACGGATCTGGCGCTGCGCGCGCGCGCCAGTCAGCCCGACCGCGCCGAGCGGGCGGCGAAGCGCGTCCACGCGCTGATGGTGCGCGCTTCTGCTGAAGCCCGCGAGCTCGAACACCCTCACCCGGGGTCCTGGGAGCAAGCGCTGGCATGGCTGAAGGAGGTCGTACATGCGATCGCCCCTGCCAGCGAGCTCTGCACCAGCGTGTGCACCCCCGGCATCGTGCCCGCCCAAGGCGTCTGGCACGCCCTGCGCTGCATCACGAGCGAGGCGGTCAACAACGCGGTGCGACACGCGGACGCGACCCAGGTTCGCGTGCATGTGACGGTCGGCGCCAAATCGCTGGAGCTTCGGGTGACCGACGATGGGCGCGGGCTCCGCGGCTCGGTGGCCGGCTTCGGGCGCCGAGCTCTCGTGCAGCGAGTGCGGGGCCTCGGCGGGAAGGCCGAGTGGGCGTCGGAGGCAGGGACGGGCACCGACCTGCGAGTCACGCTCCCGCTCCAAGGGGGAGTATGAAGGCGTTGGCGCGCGTGCTGGAGATCGTGCGGGTCGCCTTTCGACCACAATGGGCCTTTTCGCGGGGAGCGCTGGCCATTGGTACTGCGTTCGTCGCGCTGCCGGAGCTCGACGCATTGTCCTCCTCCACCGGGCTCGGGCTGGCGTCGCGCGTCGTGGTGTCCAGTCTCCTGCTCGCCGCGGTTTCCACGATCGAGGCACTGGGCACTCGCTCGAGCCCCTTGGTCGTCGTGCTGGCTTCGGCAGTCGCCTTCGCCGCCGGTGGCTCGGTCGTCGTCGAATCCGGAAAGCCACACTCGTTTTACTGGACGCTGTTCCTCTTGCCCATCTTCGCCCAGGCCCGGCGCTCGGCGCCCGCCCCAGCCTCGTGGGCGGTCACTGCCGCGGCGCCCGTTGTCGTCGCGGGCATCTTCCGCTCACGGGGCACGCCCGTCGAAGCCCTGGCCGCCCCGCTCGCAATCGCGGTGTTCTTCCCATTACTCTACCTGTCCGTGGCCATCGATACCGCCAACCGGCGTCGGGTACGGCAAGAGCGACTCGAGTGGGAGACGCGGGCCGCGGCCGATCGCGCCGCGCGCGCACGCCTGTCGGCCACGCGCGAGATCTCACACGCCGTCAGCGCCGATTTCGCCAAAGCGCTCGCCTCGGCAAGCGCCGTCGCCGAGGCGCTCGGTCGAGGCGACCCCGAGGCGCACGCGCTGCTCACTCAGACGAGATCTGCCATCAACGACGCGCTGCACACGGTCCGCGAGACCATCTGGGCGTTGGACCCCGATGCCGCAGAGTGGGAAGTCATCGAGCCGCACCTGCGGCGCATGGTCGCGGACCTCGGCCCCGACGGGTCTCGCCTCACGTTCGCGGTGGAGCCGGGCTGCTTGGTCACGAGCGAAGAGCGCGTGCGCCTTGCCCGAAGGCTACGCGGGGTGCTGCGCGACTCGCCCGGGCCAGTTCATGCGCGCATCGAGCAAGGGGAGGGCGGCTTCCGGCTTCGCCTGAAGACGCCCAGGGACGCTGTTGCACCCTGGTTGAACACGAATGGCGGGTCCCCGGTGGGCGCGAAGGCGCTGGAGAAATGACGAAAACCACTCGGGTCTTGCTCGTCGAGGACGACGACGATGTGCGCGATTCGCTGGAGTTCCTCCTGACCGAAGCTCCCGACGTGGATCTCGTGGGCTCGTTTCGCACCGGCGGGGACGCAGTGGAGGCGCTCGAGGCCGGGCTCAGAGCCCACGTCGCTCTGGTGGACTTGGGGCTGCCCGACATGCGCGGGCAGGATCTGATCCGCGACTTGCGCGGCCTGGACCCGGCGTTGGACGCCGTGGTCCTCACCATCCACGAAGACCGTGACAACCTGATGGACGCCTTTCGAGCCGGGGCTACCGGCTACCTGCTCAAGGACTCTGCCTACGAGCACGTCGTGGCCCGGGTGCAAGAAGCGCACGCAGGCGGCGCACCGATGTCGCCGAGCATTGCTCGACGGGTGGTCGCCGAGCTCGGCACCGAGAGCAAGAGCCCGCTCACCCCGCGGGAGGGCGAGGTGCTCGAGCTTCTGACGCGCGGGTTTTCCTATCGGGAAGCAGGGCGCGCGCTGGGGATCGGTGTCGGCACCGTACAGGGCCACATCAAGGCCATCTACCGGAAGCTGGAAGTTTCCTCGAAGGCCGAAGCGACCGCCGAAGCCTACCGCCGCGGGCTGGTTCGCTGACGCGGACCAGGATGTGCGGGCCTCAAGGCCCAGGCTGACAGAGCCCGGATGAGCAAGTCCAAGGCTTGCCGCAGCCCATGCCGGCGTACATGAGGCAAGCCTTTTCGGCGCTCGACAGCGCGGTGAACTTCTGCCACCAGCTCGAGTCGAGGCTGTCGAGGCTCGTGGTGCTGGCGCCGGACGACACGCCGTAACAGGTTGCTGATGGCGCCTTGTGTTCGACGCACGACCCCGAGGCGCCACAGTTGCCGACCGCGCTCACTTCCGACTTCAGCACCGCGAACGCGGCCTTCACGGCGTCGATGCCGGCGGAGGAGCAGCCCGAGCCGCCCGTACCACCCGTACCGCCGGCTCCGCCGACACCACCGGCTCCACCGGTCACGGTGCCCCCCGTTCCACCTCCGCCGCCAGCCGCACCGCCCGTGGAGCCTGTGCCCGCCGTGCCTCCCGTGCTGCCGCCCGCGCCTCCGGCGCCTCCGGCGCCGCCCATGCCTCCGGCGCCGAGCTCGCACTTCGTCTGGTCCTTACCCTGAGCGGCGCACGCGGCGAGGCAACTGCCCACCGGCGCGCTGCACCCGCAGCCGGAGACGCTCGTGTAGGTGAAGCCCCCGCCATCCTCGCAGCAGTCGCGTTCGCACTTCGTGCAACCGCCCAGCTCTTTTCCGGCTTTTTGCTCGTAGCAGTCCCAGAGGTAGTACTCGGGAGCGTTCGCGCACCAGCATGCCTCCGGTGTACCCCCGCCCCAGGTGGATTGGATGAGGGGGTTCTCGTTGGGCGCCGAATTGCAGCAGCTCATCCATGCGGTCACGTCACAGGCGCACGGATCTTTCGGGTCCAGCGCCGAGCTCACGTCGTCCGCGCCAAACGTCGAGAAATGGCGCGTCGCTCCCACCACGGCGCTGCCGTCCTCGAGCAGGCCCGAGCCGGGGATCGGCACCCACTTCCCGTCGATCACCGTAGCGAGAGCCGCGTGTGCGGCGGCGCCGGGTGGCGTGTCGACGGGCATGCTCAAGAAGACGGACGCTTCGAACTTGGTACCGTGCGGCAGGAGGTCGTAGGCCGGGCCGAGCGCGCCACCGGGTGCGGCTGCGGCGGGCGCGATGGTGATCGTGAGCTCGCCGGTCAATGCCCCGGCCGGAACGCGAAGGCGCGCGCGACCATCAGCGGAGACGAGCTCGCCGCCGGCTGGACCGATGGTCTTGCTCGCGGCGGCGGAAGCGTCGGCGCTGGGCTTGGGCTGTGGGTCGGTCGAGTCCCCGCAGCTCGGGCCGAACGCGGTGACACTGACGATGGCGCCGGCCAGGCAGAGGGACCGAATCGACGTTGCGTGCATTTGGATTCGATTAGACCACGGCCGACCGTCGCGACGAAAGTCAGCAATTGCAGAGCGAGTCGCGCGATGGACGCCGCTGCGTCCACGAGAGCCGTGGGAACGCGTCGCCGAGACTGGTATTGTCGCGTCTGGAAAGAGGTGCGCCCGTGAAGCCGATCCGATTCTTCTCACTCGCTGTTCTTCCGGCTCTCTTGGGTCTGGCTTGTGCGTCGGGCGAAGAAGACGATGGCGGCGGCTACGGTGCGTCGAGCGCCGGGGGGTTCGGTTCGAGCTCGGGCGGCGGCTCTTACGGCGGAGGCTCGGGTGGCGGCGGAGCGGGCGGGGGCGGCAACATGGGCGGCATGTCCACCGGCGGTACGGGCGGCGGAAGCACGGGCGGTCAGGCGGGCGCGGCCGGCGCAGCCGGATCAGGCGGCAGCGGCGGCGCGAGCGGCGGATCAGGAGGGAACACCGGCGGCGGTGGCAGCACCGGTGGCAGCGGCAGCACCGGTGGCGGCGGCAGCACCGGTGGCGGCGGCAGCACCGGCGGCGGCGGCAGCGGCGGGAGCACCGGCGGCGGCGGCACCGGCGGGACTGCCACCAACGATTGCTGCAAGGCCGCGACCACACCCGGTTGCGCGACGAGCTCGATCCAGACCTGCGTGTGCGGCAAGGACAAGTACTGCTGCAACACCGCCTGGGACTCGATGTGCGTGCAGGAGGTCAAGGAGTTCAGCTGCGGCAATTGCGGCGGCACGGGCGGCACCGGCGGCACCGGCGGCACGGGCGGCACCGGCGGCACCGGCGGCACGGGCGGCACCGGCGGAGCGCCCGGCTGCACCGGGACCACCGCGTTCGAGTGCGGCAACACGGCGAACTACTGCTCGAACGGCAACTGCTACAAGTGCCTTGCCGGTCAGCAGAACTGCAACGGCCTCGGCGGCTGCGAATGCTCCGGGACCTGCAACGGCTCGAGCTGCACGACCTGCACCGACGCCGGTCCCGAGCCGAACAACACCGTCGCGACGGCGAGCTCCGCGTGTCCCACCGTGCTCTGCAACATCAACGACTGCAACTCGTCTGGATCGTCGGTCTCCGGCGTGGTCCAGCCGGGCGGTGACGTGGACTTCTTCAAGTTCAAGGGCTGGGACGATCTCTGCGTCGTCGACCCCACTGTCTCGACCAAGACCAGCGGCATCCAGGTTTGCGTGTTCGCGGCGTGCACGGACGGCTCGCCTGCGTACAAGAGCTGCAAACAAGGTAGCGTGAGCACCGAAGGCGCGATGACTGGCTGCTGCACGACCAGCACCACGACCCCCGCTCAGCTGGAGATCAACTGCCCCGGGATCTTCGACGATGCGAACGTGTACATCCGCGTCAAGGGCCAGACGACCAGCGCGTGCACGCCCTACGACGTGAGCTATCACTTCTGAGTGGTTTCCCGCCGCGAGGCCTCGGAGCAGGCCGTGAGATAGACCTCCCACAGGCTGGCCAGCGTGGTGCGCTGCGCAGTTGGCGCGCTGTTGATGTCATAAAGGAAGTTCATCCAGTCGTACTCCACGCCGCGGTTCGCGGTGAGGCACTGGTTCTCGAGCCACTTCACCGGGGTCCTTGGTTGCCCCCGCCTCGCAGGTGCTCGGCGCCTCGCGGGGCGCGCGGAAGGGCTCGGTGCGCGCGCTGGCGCCTGCGCGCCTGCGGTCCCCCGCCAAGGCCGTGCTCGGGCGCGCCGCGATGGGCGCAATGAGCGGCTGGCGCGCCCTGCGCGCGGCCGGGGGGGACTCTGTCGCGGGCGGCGCGACGGCTTGCCGGTGGCGGGAGCGTGCGCTGGGGCGATGGGCATCGGTCAGTCGGTGGACGCGTCGGGTGGCGAGGCGTCGGGGGTGGACGCGTCGGGGGTGGTGAGCAGGCTGCGGACGAGGCGGAAGCCGCCGCCGGGG
>JAKLKA010000203.1 GCA_023150915.1 Polyangiaceae bacterium | reverse complement strand
GGGCGCGGGCCGCGGCGCGGCCGACGGCGTCGGAGCCGGGGCCGGCGCAGCGGGGGCGGCCACGCCGTGCGGGGGCGTCTGCGGGGAGAACGGCTTCGGCGCGGCACCACGTGGCAGCTCCGCACCGCAACCCAGGCAGAACTTGTAGTGGTCCTGGTTTTCCTTGCTGCACTTGGGACAGGTGATCACTGAGGGGCTCCCCGGGGCGCCTGCGGCGCGGACGGCTGTGCCGCGACCTTGGCGGTAACTGCGCGATTATCCACGCCCCCTCGTGGGGGTCAAGGATCGTGGCGGAGGCGGAAAAACCTCGACGCTCAGGGGTTCAGCACGGCCAGCGCCTCGCGCAGCAAATCGGCCAGAGGCTGCTTGCCCACGCGATCCCCCAGCGCCCGGACGGCGCGCTCGGCCTCGGCGGCGCGGTACCCCATGTTGGTCAGCGCGAAGTGCAGCTTTCGAGCGTCGTCCGCCGGCGGAGCACGATCCGGCTCGTGACCCGGGGGCGGCGCCGGCCCGGCGGGCATCTTCTCCTTGAGCTCCAGCACCAGCCGCTCGGCGGTCTTCTTGCCGATGCCCGGCACGCGGGTGAGGCGCGCCACGTCTCCGCGCTCCACCGCCCGGCTGAGCTCGTCGAACGGGATGGCGCTCAGCACGCCGAGCGCCGTCTTGGGGCCGACGTTCGGCACGCCGATCAAGAGCCGGAACACGCGGCGCTCGTCCTCGCTGGCAAACCCGAACAGATCCAGCGAGTCCTCGCGCACATGGGTGTGCACCAGAAGCACGACGTGGTCTGGGCCGTCCGACCGCGCGCGCCCGCGCGCACCGACCGGAACCGAGACCTCGTACCCGACGCCGCCCACGTCGATCACCAGGCCGCCGTTCGCGTCCTCCATCACTACCCGACCAGAGAGTCTTCCGATCATTGCCCCTCAGTCGCTCGGCGCGCCTTGCGCGATCCAACGGCGTATCAGGTCGCGGTCGTCCGCGCACAGCGCGCCGCTGCTCTGCGGCATTCGATCGCCGCACGGTGTGCCCGACTTTGCCTTGGGCTGTGGCGTGCACGCCAGCCCCGCAGCGTTCTGGCAGCCGTCGACCTTCAGCATCAAGAAACTTTGCGCCGGGTCCGCCGGCTTCACCAGCGATGACGCGGGGGCCGTCTTCGAGGGCACGTTCACCAGGCTGGCCACCAGCTGTTTCGCATCGACCACCGTCGTGGTGTCGGACTTCTTCGGACCCAGGTAGAGGTCGGCGGCGCTCGACGTGGGCGACCCGTGACAGGTGCTCGACAGCCCGCACGAGCGGCGAAACAAGGGAAGCACCTGGCTGGTGAACCCGACCTCTGGGGTCATCAGATCGATGCCCGTGACCTCTACCGGGCAGCTCGGGGCTTCGCACGCTGCGGGCGCTTCTTCTTCCCCACCGCACGCCCCGGCCAACGCCGCCGTGAGCGCGGCCGCGAGAGCGTGTTTCGGCGCGGGCATTGCCGGCGAAAGCTAGAGCAAATCGTCAGCTCGAGCCACCCGATCCCCATGCGCTGGCAGGCCGGTCGTGCTACGAGCGTCGCCGTGCTTCGAATCGCCTGCGCCGTTTCGGCCGTCGCGCTCTTGGCCTTTCTCACGGCCTGCGGCGGCTCGTCCAGCGAAACGCCTTTCCCACTCGAGCCCGATCTGTCGCGGCTCGACGGCGGGCCCGGCGCCGAGTCGCGCTACGTGGTCTACAGCAGCGAGAAGCAGAAGAAGCCCGAGGTCGAGGCGCCCGACGAGAGCGCGCCCGAGCCCGAGCCCGAGCCCAAGCGCTGACCGTGGGGCCCGCGCCGGCTTCGCTTCACCGAGAGACGCAGGTCAGAACGAGCCGCTGACCGCAAGGCCCGTGAAGCCGCGCCCCACCACCGGGTCCACTCGCGGCAACGCCAGCTTCTGCCGCAGGGCCGCCGCCGGCTTGGCGGGCTCTGGCTTGGACAAGAAGTACCAGGCAAGGCCCCCCGCCGTGACGGCCAGACCGCCGACGGTGACGATGCCCCAGGTGGTCTGCTTGCTGCGCGCGTCGTTGCCCTCGGACGCCAGCTTCGGAGGGCAGTTGCGACCACCGCACTGGTCTTCGATGTCTTTGACGTCCGCCGACGCACCCAGATAGAGCACGCCGCCGACGACCGTGATCAGCGCGCCCGCGCCGGCCACGATCAACGGAGTCAGCGGGCGCTTCCCGCCGGTGTCCACCTTGGGGCCGGGTACGGGTTCGACGCCTGGCGGGGTGCCGGGCCCAGGGCCCGGTGGATTCCCCTGTCCGGTTGCGCCCGCTTCTTGGGCGATCTTCTCGTTCAGCCCCTCGATGCGGCGGGCGATCTGGTCGCGCTGCGGCGAGCTGGGCTGGCGCGCCAGATAGGTCTCGAGCGCGACCACCGCGTGGCGCTTCTGGTTGTTGAGCTCGTGCGCTCGCGCCAGGTTGAGCAGCAGTGCGTGCGCCGTGCAGTCTCGACGATAGGCGTCGTCCCAGTACGAGATCGCGCGGTTGTAGTCGCCCTCTTCGAACGAGGCCTGGCCTGCCTGGAACGCGCCTTTTGCGCCGGCCACGTCACCTTCGGTGGGGGTCTTCTCGCAGGGGGGGAACGGCTTGGGGGCGTCCTCGGCCTGGGCGACGCCGGGAGCAATCGCCAGGGCACTGAGCAAGAGGAAGCGGTGGGGGACGCGCATGGCGATTCGGGGCATGCCGGAGGAGGTCTCGATAGCATAGCGGCAGCGGGGGGAAGACCTCAATCTTCGTGCGGGCTGGAGGGCTTGGCAGCCGGAAACGGCTCGGGCTTGTGCCTCGACCGCATCCAGGGTCAAGTCTTCACCCGTGGCTAGGGTCGCATCGAGAACGCTCATCTGGCTCGTCGGGCTCCTGCTGCTCGTCGGCCTCCTCCAAGCCCCGGAAGGGGCGCACGCTCAGGCCGGAAAGGCCGTCTCGGCGAAGAAGCTCGAGCTCATCCGTGATCGCATGGAGCGGGGTCAGGCGCTGTTCGTTGCGGGGGACTTTGCCGGCGCCGCCAAGGTGTTCGAGTCGGGTCACGCCGAGCAGCCCTATGCGGCGTTCTTGTTCAACGCCGGCGTCTGCTACCAGAAGCTCGGGCAAGTGGACCCGGCGCTGCAGAAGTTCCGCGACTACCTGGCCGCCGATCCGAACGCGCCCGACGCGGCCAAGGTGCGCGGCCGCATCGCCGCCCTGGAGGCCACCAAGGGCACCCCGCCGCCGGTGGTGGACGCGGGCGCCGACGACGGCGGCGAGCAAGACGGCGGAGACGCCGGGGCCGACGCAGCGCCGCCGCCGCCCCCCCCCGCGCTGGGGGTGGACAACGCCGAATCGATGAAGTCCCTGGCGCTCATCGAAACCGACCCGCCGGGTGCTGCCATCAAGCTCTACGCGCGGTCGACCGAGTCGGCGCCGCCGTTCAAGCTCGGGGGACAGAACCCGGGTTGGCAAGAAGTCACCAAAGCTCAGTCGCCGGCCAACCTGACCCTCGAGGTCGGCAGCTACCACGTGGTGGTCGAGCCCTACCTGGACTTCAAGGCCTGCGACGCCGCCGTCGAGGTCAAGCGCGCCAAGGTGTTCCACTTCCGGGCCAATCTCTCCCAGGGTGAGTTCATGAGCTTCTTGCGCGTGGCCGGCAACGTGATCGGCGCTTACGTCTTCATCGACGACGATCGTCGCGCGCGGCCGCCCTGGGGCATCACGCCGCACGGAGAGCTGGTGTCCAGCGGCAAGCATACGCTGCTGGTGGAAGCTCCCGGGTTCGAGCCGTACTACCAGAAGCTGGATCTCGGCCGGGGCGAGCAGAAAGAGCTCGAGGTCAAGCTGGTGCGGGTCGGCCACGGCTATGTCCGCGTGGACGGCAACGCGCCCGAGCTGAAGGTGTCGATCGACGAGAAACCGGCGGGCGTTTGGCGATCGGGCGAGGCGCCCCTGGCGGTGAAAGCCGACGCCGGCAAGCACAAGCTGACCATCACCTCCAGCGGGTACAAGACCTACGAAGAGGTGGTCACCGTTCCCGCCGGGCAGGTCCTGCCGCTGCATGCCGACATGGTGAAGAAGTATCCGCGTGGCGCCGCCTGGACCCAGGCGGTGATCGGCGCGGTGTTCGTCGGGGCCGGCGTGTTCTTCGGCATCCAGTCCGACAACCTGCACGAAGAGCTGGAGAACGATCGCAAGGCTGGCGTGCTCGACGAAGACGACGAACGCGTCAAGCGGGGTCGACTGTTCGCCATCGGGGCGAACGCGGGCTATGCCATCGGCGGCATCTTGGGGGCGTTCGCCACGTACAACTTCATCAAAGACCCGCTCCCCGAATCGAGCGCGGTCAAGGGCAAGCCGGTCGAGTTCAACGACCCGCGCAAGCAGCGCCCCACGGCGCGCCTTCGAGCCCCGAGCCGGGTCGCGCTTCCCGAGCCGCGCACGCGTCGTCAGCAACAATTCACCCTCGGGCTCACGCCCGGGCTGCAGGGCTTCTCGATCGGAGGGCGCTTCTGATGGCTGCCGTGCTCGGCCCCCGTGGGCTGTCGCCCCTGATCGTCGGCGCGCTGGTCGCGGCCTGCTCGTGGACGCGCTTCGACGACGTCAGCGAGGACGCGCCGGTGCTGTTGCTCGAGAAGCCCGACGGCGTGGGCTCGGGCTTCGGCTCGAGCGTGGCCCTGGCGGTGGCGGGTGGGAATCATCGCCTGTTCGTCGGTGCGGCGCCCGGTAACAACGGGGGCGCCGAATTCGAGCTCGGTGGCGGCCAAGGCGCCAGCAAAGACGCCGCGCGGGGCGGGCACTGCGACGAGGGCTGCACGCTGGCGAAGACCGCCGCCGCCATGCCCAAGGCCACGCTCGAGGGCCAGCCGCGCACGCTGTGCTTCGCCGAGGGCTGGGGCGCCGGCGGCATCCAGGTTCAGTGCGAGGCGGGCGAGGCAGCGTTTCTGAGCTCCCTCGCCGCCCCCGCCGGGGTGCAGGTCGACGAGCCCGGCAAGCAGCTGTCGATCGTTGCCCAGCGGCCGAAGCGTGGCGCGCCGAATCAGCCGGTCGGCGAGCTGTCACCGGTCGTCGCGGCCGGCGCCACCTCGCTGGCGAACGGCCCGGGCGCGGCCTGGTTCTATCCCGCCGGGTCGCAGCAGCCCACCGCCCTCGACGCGGGAACCGTGGGGCCCACCTACGGCGCCGCGCTCACCGTCTTCGAGGCCAAGGGCCAGCTCTTCATCGCCGTGGGCGAGCCGGGCGCGAGCCGCGTGCACGTATTCGACGATACCGGCGCGCTGGCGCGCTGCCTGAGCTCGTCGGCCGCCGGCTTCGGGCGCACCCTGGGGTCGGGGCCCGTCACCGCCGACGACGCCAGCGACGAGCTCTTGGTCGCGACCGACGCCGAGGTGCACGTCATCGCCGGCGCCACGTTCGAGGGCGCGGCGTCGCCCGCCTGCCAAGAGGTGGCCCCCATCGTTGCCCTGAAGTGCCGCAGCACCGGCGACCTCGACGGCTGCGGCGGCTCCGAATTCGGCGCGGCCCTGGCGGTGGCCGACCTCGATCAGAACGGTGACGGCGAGGTGCTGGTGGGCGCGCCGGGGATGGACGTGCGGGAAGAGTCGGGTGCCGGTGCGGTGTTCGTCTTCGACGTGGCCAAAGAGCACCCCGACTGGGTGCTCGAGACCCGCTTCATCTCCAGCGCCGAGTCGGGGGACCGCCTGGGCACCGCCCTTGCGGTGGTGCCGCAAGACGACCGCGACATCTTCGTGGCCGGGGCACCGGGCAACGGCAAGGCCGCGGTCTTCTACTGCTCCAAGCTGCTCCCCTCGTCGAAGCGCGGGGCCCGATGCAACTGACCTCGCGGTGAAGACCATGCTGCCCGAGCGCAAACAGATCTTGGTGGTCGACGACGAGCCGAACCTGCGACGGGTCTTGGCCGCGCAGCTGTCGCGTGATGGCTACGACGTGCACACCGCCGACGACGGCGAGCAGGCGCTGGCAGTGCTCGGCGAAAACCACATCGACCTGGTGATCACCGATCTTCGCATGCCGAAGATGGACGGCATGGAGCTTCTGCGGCGGGCGGTGGCCCTGGACGGCGAGCTTCCGGTGGTGATGATCACCGCCCACGGCACGGTCGACAACGCCGTCGAAGCGCTCAAGACCGGGGCCTTCGACTACATCACCAAGCCCTTCGATCAGTCCGAGGTGCGCACCATCGTCAAGAAGGCGCTGCGCACTCGCGACCTCTCGTCGGCCGAGTTCACCCGCAGCGCCGAGGCCCCGCCGCCGGTCGACGCGCGCTACGGCATCATCGGCAACAGCGCCGGCATCCAAGAGCTCTATGCCGTGCTCGAGCGGGTCGCCGACACGCCCACCACCGTGTTGGTCAGCGGCGAGAGCGGCACGGGGAAAGAGCTGGTGGCCCGGGCGCTGCACGAGAACTCGTCGCGTCGGGACAAGCCCTTCATCAAGGTCAACTGTGCGGCCATTCCCCGAGATTTGATGGAGAGCGAGCTCTTCGGCTACGAGCGCGGGGCGTTCACCGGCGCGGTGGGCAGCAAGCCCGGGCGCTTCGAGCTGGCCAGCGGGGGCACCCTGTTCTTGGACGAGATCGGCACGATCCCCATCGAGATGCAGGTGAAGCTCTTGCGCGCCCTGCAAGAGCACGAGTTCGAGCGGGTCGGCGGCATCAAGACCATCCGCGTCGACGTGCGCTTGGTCGCCGCCACCAACAGCGACCTGAAGAAAGAGATCGCCGCCGGCGCGTTCCGCGAGGACCTCTATTACCGCTTGAACGTCGTCTCCATCCGGCTGCCGCCGTTGCGCGAGCGTCGCGAAGACGTCGCCCTTCTGGTCGCTCACTTCATCGAGAAGTTCAACGCGCGTCTCAAGAAGAACGTGAGCGGGCTCGACGCCGAGGCGGAACAGACGCTCTTGTCCTACCCCTGGCCGGGGAACATCCGCGAGCTCGAGAACCTGGTGGAGCGCGCCGTGCTGTTCTGCGACCGCGATCGGATCAGCGTTGCCGACTTGCCGCCCGAGGTGAAGCGCGGCGACGGCCACCGCCCGTCGACCCCCTCCGAGCCGCCGGCCCTGGACGAGTCACTGGCCGACGGCCTGAAAGAGCGCGTCAAGGCCGCCATGAGCCGGCTGGAGCGCGAGCTGATCTTGAAGGCCCTGGATCAGACCCACAACAACGTGACCCACGCCGCGCGGCTCTTGAAGATTTCGCGCAAGGGCCTTCAGCTCAAGATGAAAGAGCTGGGGCTGCGCGAGAAGGACGAGCGCGGCGAGCCATGACGCCGGCGTTCGCCGTGAGCGAACGCTGGGGCGCCCTGCTCTTGGTCGCCGCCGTCGCCGCCTGCGGGCGCGGCCGCGAAGACCGCGCGTCGGGGGACGCCAGCCCGCGTGCCAGCGGGTCCATCGGACCGCCCGAGGCGCCGCCGCCCCCCAAGACCGGCATGGTGTGGATCCCGGGCGGGGCCCTGGTCGCCGGGACGCCGCCGGATGCTTACCCGCGCCTGGCGGACGAAGAGATGCCGGGCGAGCAGGTGATCTTGCACGGCTTCTACATGGACGTCTTTCCGTTCCCCAACGAAGAGGGCGCCATCCCGCGCACCAACGTGAATCGCGCAGAGGCCGCGGCGTTGTGTGAAGAACGCGAAAAGCGCCTGTGCACCGAGCTCGAGTGGGAGCGCGCGTGCAAGGGGCCGAGCAACCACACCTACGAATACGGCGGCTCTTACCGCGCCGAGCGCTGCAACACCGGCAGCACCTCGGCGATGCGCCCGACCGGGTTCTTGGTGGGCTGCAAGAGCGAGTTCGGCCCGCGCGACATGCACGGGGGGGTGTGGGAGTGGACCGACAGCCCGTGGGGGCGCGGCTCCGAGCGACCGTTGATCTCGGTCCGAGGCGGTAACGCTCCGCAGGGCGAGCTGGTGGGGCGGTGCGCGAACGCCATCGGGCGCTCGGCCGAGTCCCGCGCTGCCAACGTCGGCTTCCGTTGCTGTGCCGGGCCGCGCAACGAGGCCGAGGTGGTGCTGAGCGTGTCGCGCGGCGACAAGCTGGACGCGAAGCTGGTCCCCGACAAAGAGCTCGCGGCCGCCGCCCTCGCGCGCCTGCCCGACGAGGCCAAGAAGGACATCGCCGAGCAGAAGGGCTTCCGCTTCGAGCGGCACTGGGTGTGGCGCCCGATCGGCAACGAAGAGCTGCACGTGCTGAGCGGCTGCTCGGGGCTGGCGGTGAAACCTGCGTGCGGCATCGTGGTGCTGCGCTCGACGATCACCACCCCGAAGGTGCTGGCCTGGGTGTCGAGCGGGCACTGGGCCCCGATGCTGCACATGGACACAGACCCACGCGACGTGTGGTTGTTCGGCGGCGACGAGCTGGGCCAGTTCCGCCGCCAGGTGGGCTACGTGTGGGGGCAGGTCAGCGTGGGCCCGAAAGAGCGCAAGGTTCCGCGGCCGAAGAAGAAAAAGAAGTGAGTCTGACGCGGCGTGCCAGCCCGCCGCCCCCGCGCCAGTTGAGAAGCGGCGAGGCTCGTTGCACAATTGCCGGCATGAGAGCTTCGGTGGCGCTTGGGCTGGTGGCGGTGTGTTTGAGCGGGGTGCTCGCCTTCGCGGGGTGCGCGGGCGGTGACGAAGCAGACACCGCGAGTGGCGGGGGCGGAGGCAAAGACGGTGGCACCGGCGCGACCGGTGGCGCCGGCGGCGGCGGTGGTTCCGGCGGCGCGACGGGCGGCGGCGGCGCGGGTGGCGCCGGCGGCGCCACGGGCGGCGCGGGTGGTGCCGCGGGCAGTGGCGGCCAAGCGGGCAGCGACGGTGGCACCGACGCCAGCGTGGGTGGGACTGGCGGCGGCGGCACGGGCGGCAGCGGCGCCACCGGCGGCACCGGCGGCGCCGACGGCGGGCAG
>JAKLKA010000015.1 GCA_023150915.1 Polyangiaceae bacterium | reverse complement strand
AAGCGCCGGCAGCGCGGGCTCGGCGGCGGGCGGCGGCGGCGCCGGGGGCAACGGCGCCGGAGGCGCCGCAAGTGGTGGCAAGTCCGGCGGCGGCTCCGACGACGACGGCGGCTGCGGCTGCCGAGCGGCCAAGCCCGAGCGGGGTGGAACGGCGTGGTGGCCTGCGGCGCTGCTGGTGGTGGGCGCACGCAGACGAAAACCGAGCCGACGCGCGGCCCGGTGACGCTCGCTCACCCGAGCGTTGCCGCTTCCACGCTGTAATCTGGCGGCTCGAGCAGCGCGATGCTGCCCTTCTTCTCGGCTTTGGCGCGCGCCTTCGCCATGTTCGCGCGCCCAAGGATCTCGCGGTCGGTGAGCGGGCAATCGGGATCGACCAGGCAAGCGCCCAGGGTGACCGAGAGGCGGATGTCGGTGCCCGAGAAGACCGCCGAGCCGATGCGGCGGCGCAACTCGTCCAGCATGGTTTCGCCCAGGGCGCGGTCCACGTTGGGGATCAGCAACACATACTCGTCGCCGCCGAAGCGATAAGCGTGGGCCCGAGCGAAGGCCCATGCCTCGATGACTTCCAGAAACGGCGTCAGCACTTTGAGATCGACCACCGTCTCGGTGAGCTTGGCGTTCACGGCTTTGAAGTCGTCGATGTCCACGTAGGCGACGATCAGGTCGGCTCCGCGAAGCTCGCACTCGTGGCGAAAATGCGCCAGATCGGGAAAGAACAGCCGGGGCGCCTCGAGCACGTGGAACTTCTCGTCGTAGGCCCGGGGCTCGAGCGGCGGTGCGCCCGGCATGGCCTCGGCGGCAAAACGGATCGAGAGGAAGTCGGTGAGCTTCGGGATGGGCTGTGGTCTGGCGGCGGTGCACCAAGGGGCGCCGAGAAGGTCTTCGTAGCGCCGCACTTCGCGATGCAATGCGCCGACCACGTGGGGATCGACCGCTTTGGCCAGCGGCACGTCGAGACTCTCGGCCACGCGGCGGCGTTGCGTCATCAGCACGCGTCGCAACAGGCCGGCCATGGCCTCGTGCACCTGCACCGTGTTCCCGCGCGACTCGAGCTGACGCATCAGGAGCTGGAGCTGCTCGCGCAACTCGGCCACGCTCGCGGGCTGGATCCCGCGGAGCTCACGCCGCAGCACGTCGACGACCGCGGTCTCGAAGTGCTCCGAGAACGACTGCAGGCAGCTGCGCAAGAAGGTGGCTTCGCCGCGGTGAAACTCCATCAGCCCTCTCCCGTGGTGGCCCTGAACAGCGTGCCGTCACCCGAGATCTGGTACGCGACATCGGCGGCGCTGACGAATGCCGACGCGCCCTGCGGTAGAGAAAGCTCGCCGCTGGGCGCGCTCACGGTCACGGTGCCTTGGGTGCAGAGCACGATCTCGGGGCCGCGCACCTCGCAGCGAGCAGCCCCGGTCAGCTTGTGGAGCCGAAACTCGCGGGTCGGCGTCGCGTAGTCGCTCAGCACGTCGACATCGCCACTCTGGAACGTCAGCACCGAACACAGCTCGTCGACGTTCACGTACTTGGGGGTGAGGCCGCCGCGCAGCACGTTGTCCGAGCTGGCCATGATCTCGATGCCCACACCCTCGAGGTAGGCGTGGAGGTTCCCGGCGGGCAAGAAGAGGGCCTGCCCCGGCTCGAGCACCACCAGGTTCAAGAGCAAGGCACTGACCACTCCGGCGTCGTTCGGGTAGAGCTCGCCGAAGCGCAGCGCCCACCCGCACTCGGCTGCGAACGCCCCGCCCTGCAAGGCCGCGCGCCGGCACTCGCGAAGCGTGGCGCCCACCACGCGCTCGCGGGCTGCCGGCTCGAGCGTCATGACCGTGCGAAACAGCGAGCCCAGCCCGGCGTCGCCGGCGCCCAGCGCGTCGCGGACGAAGTCGAGCTCGCTGGTTCGAAGCCCAGAGAACAGCTCGCGGCTGCGCTCGACCGGGCGGAAACCCGACAGCGCGTGGAACGGAGTGAGCGCCACGATCAGCTCGGGCTTGTGGTTCTGGTCGCGATAGCATCGGTTTGGCGCGTCGCGGGGGATGCCCCTCGCCTCTTCCCGGGCGAACCCCGCCGCCGCTTGTTCCCGCGTCGGGTGCGCCTGCAGCGAGAGCGGCTCTGCCGCCGCCAGCACCTTGAGCAGAAACGGCAGCTGCGGCCCGAAGGCATCGACCGAGCGCTGCCCCAGCTCGCGCAGCGGATCTTCGGCGATCACCTGCTCGAGCGAGCGCCATGCCCCACCGCGCTCGACCATCGAGGGGGCTTGCGGGTGCGCGCCCATCCAGAGCTCGGCCTCGGGCTGGGCGCTGGGGCTCGGCCGACCGCAGAGCTCGGCGATGGCCGAGTGTGAGCCCCAGGCATAGTTCTGGATGCGATTTCGAAGCAGCTGCACCGATCAGCGAGCATATCATGCCCGCTGCCATGCCTCGTGCTCGCCCCCGCCTCGGCGACTCGGTCCCCCGCGGCGCCGAGCCAGACGCCATCCTCTCGGCGTTCCTCGAGTGGGTCGAGGCGTGCGGGCTGGAGCTTTACCCGGCGCAAGAGCAGGCGCTGCTCGAGATCGCCGCCGGCAAGAACGTGATCTTGAACACGCCGACGGGCTCGGGGAAGTCGCTGGTGGCCTACGCGGTGTGCTTCTTCGCCGTGGCGCAGGGCCGGCGCTGCTTCTACACCAGCCCGATCAAGGCCCTGGCCAGCGAGAAGTTCTTCACGCTGGTCGACGAGTTCGGCGCCGACGACGTGGGCCTGATGACCGGCGATGCCGCGGTCAACCGCGAAGCGCCCATCGTCTGCGCCACGGCCGAGGTCCTGGCCAACATGGCGCTGCGCGAGGGCGCGGCCGCCAGCGTCGACGACGTGGTCATGGACGAGTTCCACTACTACTCGGACGCCGAGCGGGGCGTGGCGTGGCAGCTGCCGCTCCTGACGCTCACGCACGGGCGGTTCCTCTTGATGAGCGCCACCCTGGGCGACACCACCTTCTTCGAGAAGGCGCTGACCGATCTGACCGGGCTTCCGACCGCGCTCGTGCACTCGACCGACCGCCCGGTCCCCCTCGACTACACCTACAGTGAGAAGCCGCTGCACGAGACCGTGGCCGAGCTGGTGAAGGGCGGGCGCGCGCCCATCTACATCGTGAGCTTCACCCAGCGCGGTGCTGCGGAAGAGGCCCAGAACCTGATGAGCGTGGACTTCTGCACGAAGGACGAGAAGCGCGCCATCGCCGAGGCACTTCGTACCGCCCGCTTCGACAGCCCTTACGGCAAGGAGATCTCGCGCTTGCTTCGGCACGGTGTGGGCCTGCACCACGCCGGCCTCTTGCCCAAATACCGGCTGGCGGTAGAGAAGCTGGCCCAGGCCGGGCACCTCAAGGTGATCAGCGGCACTGACACCCTGGGCGTGGGTGTGAACATCCCGATCCGCAGCGTGCTCTTCACCAAGCTCTGCAAGTTCGACGGCAAGGGCACCACCCTGCTCAGCGTGCGTGACTTCCGACAGATCAGCGGGCGCGCCGGCCGAAAAGGCTTCGACGATCGCGGCAGCGTGGTGGTGCAGGCCCCAGAGCACGTGATCGAGAACCTGAAGCTCGAGGCAAAGGCCGGCGCCGACCCTTCGAAGAAGAAGAAGTTGGTGCGCAAGAAGCCACCGGACCGGGGCTACGCGCACTGGGATCGGGCCACGTTCGACCGGCTGCTGACCGCACCCCCCGAGCCGCTGGTGTCGCGCTTTCGCGTCAGCCACGGCATGATCGTGAACGTGCTGTCGCGTCCCGACGGCGGGTGCATGGCGCTCGCCCGGCTGATCGACCGCTGCCACGATCGCCGCTACGACCAGCGCGCCCATGGGCGCACCGCGCTGGCCATGTTCCGTTCGCTGCTCGAGGCCGGCATCGTCGAGCGCCGGGACGGCCGCGCCAGCGTCAACCTGGATCTGCAGCAAGACTTCAGCCTGAACCAGACGCTTTCGCTCTACCTTCTCGACACGCTGCCGCTGCTCGACCCCGAGCGCGAGACCCACGCGCTCGACCTGCTCACGCTGGTCGAATCGATCCTGGAAAACCCGGAGGTTGTCCTGCAAAAACAGCTCGACCACCTCAAGACCGAGGTCATCTCCGAGCTGAAGGCCAAGGGGGTGGAGTACGAAGAGCGCATCGCCAAGCTCGAGGAGCTGGAGTACCCGAAGCCCAATCGGGACTTCATCTACGATACGTTCAACGCCTTCGCGAAGAAGCACCCTTGGGTCGGCGCCGAAAACATCCGACCGAAGTCCATCGCGCGCGACATGGTCGAGCGCTTCATGTCGTTCTCGGAATACGTCAAAGAGTACGGCCTCGAGCGCTCCGAAGGCCTACTGCTCCGGTACCTGTCCGATGTGTACAAAGTGCTGGTGCAGACCGTGCCCCAAGCCGAACGCTCGGAAGGCGTGGACGAGCTGATCACGTTTTTCGGCGCGATGGTGCGGCAGGTGGACTCGAGCCTGCTCGACGAATGGGAGCGGATGCGCGACGGCGAGGTCGCTCCACCGGCGCTGGCGGCGCGCAGCGAGCTCGAGCCCGAGGGGTCCGAAGACGTCACCCGCGACACCAAGGGCTTCACCGTGCTCTTGCGCAACGAGCTTTTCCGCCTGATCCGCGCGCTCTCGCGCCGGGACTTCAGCGAGGCAGAGAGCGTGGCCCGGCTGAAGGCCGCCGAGCTCGAGCGGGCGCTCGGGCCGTTCTTCGAAGCGCATGGCGCGCTCCGCACCGACCCGGACGCGCGCAGCCCGGCGCTGCTCACGCTCGAGACCGGCGAGACCCGCTGGGACTTTGCCCAGGTGCTGCTCGACCCCGAAGACGACAACGATTGGGTGATCGTCGGCTGGGTGGACATCTCGGCCTCGCGCGAGGCGGGGCGACCCGTGATTGTGGTGGACCGCATCGGCGCGTGACTCGGGTATGCTCGCGGAAGTGGAAGAGGCCGCCGCGCAGAAGCGAGTCGGAGCCGTGCTCGGCGGAAAGTGGCGGCTCGACGCGCTGCTCGGCATGGGCGGCGTGGCGTGGGTGTACTCGGCGACCCACCGGAACCAGAGCCGCGCCGCGGTGAAGCTGCTCAGGCCCGAGCGCGCCGCCGACCCAGAGGCGCGCCGCTGGTTCTTGCGCGAAGGCTACGTGGCCAACAGCGTCCGGCACCCGGGTGTGCGGGTGGTGCTCGACGACGACGAGGCACTCGGCACCGCTTACCTGGTGATGGAGCTGCTCAGCGGCAAGAGCCTGGGGGAGCTGCGCGTGATGAACGGCGGGCGGCTGCCAGCCCGCGCCGTGCTCGAGGCCATGGCCGAGGTGCTCGAGGTCCTGGCGGCGGCCCACGAGAGGCGGATCGTTCACCGCGACATCAAGCCCCACAACCTGTTCCTGACCGACTCGGGCGCGGTGAAGGTCCTGGATTTCGGCATCGCCGAGATGCACCAGAGCGTACGGGCCTCGTCGCCAGACCGTCCGTTCATGGGCTCGCCCGCGTACTCGGCGCCCGAGCAGGTGAACCCCGACCACGGCCCCCTCGGGCCGGCGACGGACCTCTGGGCAGTGGGCGCCAGCATGTTCCACTTGCTGTCGGGCCAGTACGTGCATCACGCGCCCAGCGCGGCCGAGCAGCTGTACTTCGTCACTTCCGGGCCGCCGCGCTCGCTGCGGCTTGCCGCGCCGGACTTGCCGCGCTCCGTGATCGCGCTGGTGGATCGCGCCCTGGCTTTCCACCCGCGCGATCGCTTCCCCGACGCCCGCAGCATGCACACCGCGGTTCGCGCCGCTCACGCCGAGCTCGACGGGCTGCCGCTCTTGGTGCTGCTGGCTGCGCGCCCGTCGCTCTTGCCGCCAGCGCCCGAGCTGACGACTCGGCTCTCTCCGCTCGAAGCGCGCACCGTGCAGACACCCCCGCTGGCCATGCCACGTTGCGACGCGGCCGACCAGCTCGCGGAGCTGGGCATCACGGGGTCGGACGTCTACTTGCTCGACACCATCCCGCTGCTCGAGATGATCTGGGCCGACGGCGAAGCGCAAGAGCGCGAGCGGCGCTTGCTCGACGAGTTTCTCGAACACCACGTGCAGAACGTGAACGAGCTCTGCGAGCGCACGGTCGTGAGCCTCGAGCAGGGGCGGAGCTTCGTCGATCGCTTCTTGCGCGAACGCCCCGACCCCGAGCTGCTCGCGCTCTTGCGCCGACTGTTCGCCGACACGCGGCTCGACCCGGCGCCTGCGTCGATCCGGGCGGCCCGAAGGCAGTCCGTGCTCGACTTCTGCCTGGACCTCGGCGCCGCCTGCGTGGCCGAGTTCCCCCAAGGCGACCGCGGGCGTTTCTGCCAGGCCGAGAAGGCCCTGTTCGAGGCGATCGTGGCGTCCATTTCCAGGCACTAGTGGGCCCGAACGAGCGTATTTTTCCTTGTATTCGTGCCGACTTGACGAATGTCATTTGCGCTCCGGCAGCGGTCCCGTACGAACGTTCGTAGGAGGAGCCACCAGATGGGGATCCGCAGCGAAGCCTGGGTGCTGAAAGAGTCCGGAAAGCCGCTCGTGAAAGAGAGCATCGAGCTCGCCGAACCCACCGCTACCGAGGTGGTCGTCGAGGTCGAGGCCTGCGGCCTGTGCCACACCGATCTCGGCTTCGCCGAAGGCGGCGTCGCTCCCCGCATGCCGCTGCCGATCGTGCTCGGCCACGAGGTGGTGGGCACGGTGCGCGCCGCGGGCGACAAATACCAAGCGCTGATCGGACAGAAGGTGCTGGTGCCCGCGGTGATGCCCTGCGGCGACTGCGCGTTCTGCCGCGCGGGCCGCGGTAACGCTTGCCTGAAGCAGAAGATGCCAGGCAACGACATCCACGGCGGCTTCGGCACCCACCTGGTCGCGCCGGGCGCAAGCATGGTGTCGTTGGCCGACGCGCCGGCGAGCGTGAAGACCGACTCGCTGTCGGTGGTGGCTGACGCCGTGTCGACGGCATACCAGGCGGTGCGGCGCTCGGGGCTGAAGGCGGGCGACGTTGCGTTCGTGATCGGCGGCGGCGGCGTCGGTGGCTTCACCGCGCAGATCGCCAAGGCGCTGGGCGCCAAGACCGTGGTGTGCGACGTCCACGAAGAGCGCCTGGCCGGACTGGCGACGCTGGGCTTCGACCACACCTGCAACGTCAAGGGGCGCGAAGCGAAGGACGTGCGCAAAGAGCTGCATGGCAAGGCCAAGGAGTGGGGTGTCCCCAGCCTGGACTTCAAGATCTTCGAGTGCAGCGGCACGGCGCCGGGTCAGACGCTGGCGTACACGCTGCTGTCGAACGGCGCGACCATGCTGGTGGTCGGGTTCACCCGCGACAGCGTGAACGTGCGGCTCTCGAACCTGATGGCTTTCGACGCCACGGTGCATGGTTCGTGGGGCTGCCCGGTCGAGGCGTATCCCGCGGTCCTGAAGCTGATTTACGACGGCAAGGTGGTGCTCGAACCGTTCATCGAGCGGGCGCCCATGTCGAAGATCAACCAGCACATGAAGGCGCTGGCAGAGCACAAGCTGGCCAAGCGCCTGGTGATGGACCCACGAGTCTGAAGAAGAACGAGTACGAGTACGAGTACGAGTACGAGAAGAAGGACTAGAGCGATGACCGAGCTACTCAGCCACGACATTCTTCCGGGTTACGAGTTCCGCCACATCAAGTACGAGACGCGCCCCGTTCTCGACGACAAGGGCAAGCCGGTCGGCGGCCTGCACCAGGTCTGGATCTCGCTGAACAACGAGAAGCAGCTCAACAGCTACACCACCAGCGCGGTCAAAGAGGTGATCTTGGCGTTCCGCCGCGCCAGCTGCGACCGGCAGGCGTCGAACGTGGTGTTCACCGCCGTGGGTGACAAGGCGTTCTGCACCGGTGGCAACACCGAAGAGTACGCGACCTACTACTCGAACCGACCGCTCGAATACCTGCAATACATGCGGCTGTTCAACGACATGGTCACCAACATCTTGCTCTGCGACAAGCCGGTGATCTGCCGCGTGAACGGCATGCGCATCGGCGGCGGGCAAGAGATCGGCATGGCGTGCGACTTCACGGTGGCCGGCGATCACGCGCGCTTCGGCCAGGCCGGCCCCAAGCACGGCTCGGCACCCGACGGCGGCTCGACGGACTTCCTCGACATTTACGTGGGCTTCTCGCGCGCGGTCGAGAGCCTGGTCTTGTGCGAGCCGTGGAGCGCACACAAGGCCATGCGCCTGGGCCTGATCAACGAGCTTTCGCCGGTGCACAAGACCGCCGAGGGCAAGTTCATCCCGAACCCCTTCGCCGTCACCGACCGCTACCTGGACGACATGGGCCGAGTGGTCTACGGCGAGTGGAAAGAGGGCAAGGAGAAGGACGCAGCCAAAGAGCTCGCGGCCAAGTGCACCGTCGACCTCTCACTGCTCGACCAGGCCGTGGACAAGCTGGCGACCAAGCTGCTCTACACCTTCCCCGACTGCACCCGAAAGACGCTGGAGAGCGCCCGCAAGAAAAAGCTGATGCACTGGGCGCAGAACAGCGAGACCAACCGCTCGTGGCTCGCGCTCAACATGAACACCGAGGCCGCGGCTGGCTTCCCGGCGTTCCATTTCGGTGATCGCAGCGAGCGTGAGATCGACTTCGTGTTGCTCAGGCAGCGTATGGCCGAGGGCGCACGCTTCGACACTCAGCTGATCAGCGACGTGCTGAAGCCCTCGGCGCGCGCAGGCTGGGAGAAGAACCCGTGAAAGAAGAGGTCCGCTCCGAGCTCTTGGAAGACGGCTCGCTCTTGCGCATCGTCTTCGAGCGGGACGGCGGCAACGTGCTCTCGGGCGCGCTGATGCGGCAGCTGGACGCAGTGCTGGCCGAGCACGGCAACGACCCGCACCTGAAGCTGGTGACGCTCGAGGGGCACGGCAAGCACTTCAGCTTCGGCGCCAGCGTGGAAGAGCACCAGAAGGATCAGGCGGCCGAGATGCTGGCCACCTTTCACGCCCTGATCCGGCGCCTGGTGAAGTACCCGGTGCCCACGGCAGCGATCGTGCGCGGTCGTTGCCTGGGCGGCGCGTTCGAAGTGGCGCTGGCCTGCCGCTTCGTGTTCGCGAGCGCGGGCTCGGTCTTCGCGTGCCCCGAGATCAAGCTGGGCGTCCTGCCGCCGGTGCTCGCGGCGCTTGGCCCCGCGCGGCTGGGGCAGACCTGGACCGAGCGCCTGCTGCTCACGGGCTGTGATCTCGACGCGAAGACCGCCGAGGGTTTGGGCTTCGTCACCGCGCTGGCGCCCGAGGGCGTCGACCCCGTCGAGCACGCGCGCGACTGGTACGGGCGGAACCTGAAAGCGCTGAGCGCCTTCTCTCTGCGGCAGGCGACGGAAGCGCTGCGCCGCGGCTCGAAGCTGGTCGAAGCCGTCGGCGACAGCTTGGCCAGCATCGAGAAGCTGTATCTCGAGCGTCTGCTCCCCAGCCACGACGGGAATGCCGGCATCACCGCCTTCTTGAACAAGCAGAAGCCGGTGTGGAGGGACGCGTGACTGACCGGCCGAGCTCGGGGAAGGCGGAGATCTTGGCAGCGGCCGCCCGCGCCTTCGCCGAGCACGGCTATCACGGCATGAGCATGCGTGACCTGGGCAAGCTGACCAAACGCTCGCCGGCCACGCTGTACAACTACGTCGACAGCAAAGAAGACCTGCTCTACCTGATTCAACAGGGCGCGTTCGAAGAGATGCTGCGCACGGCCGACGCTGCCCTCCACGGCGAGACCGATGCCGAAGCACGGCTCCACGCCTTCGTGCTGGGCCACGTGCGTTTCTTCGCCGACCGGCAATATCTGATGCGCGTCCTGATCCACGAGGCGGCCGCTTTGCCGCCGGCGCGACGCGCCGAGATCCGCGAGCTCAAGGAGAGGTACTTCCGCGTCGCCGAGGGGGTGGTGGCCGAAGTGGCACGTGCGCGCACGGGCGGGGAGCTATCGGCGCTCGACGTCGAGCGAAACACGTATTGCCTGTTCGGCATGCTGAACTGGACCTACGGTTGGTACGAGCCCGAGCGGCACGGAACACCGGAAGAGCTCGCAGCCACCATCGAACGCGTCGCCGCCGTCGGCGTCGCTGCCGGGGTCTCGCGTCCGCGCCGAGACCGAGAAGAACGATCCGAACGTGCCGAGGCCCACGGAGGTGCACGGTGACCCATCACGAAGCAGAGAACACCACGAACGACCCCGCATCCGCCGTGCTCGAGCGCGCGCGCCACTTCGTCGACGATCTCACCTTGACCGAGGTGGTGCGTTGGAAGAAGGACCACCCCGGCCAGCTTGCGGTCGGTTACATGCCGATCTACGTGCCGCGCCCCATGCTGGAGGGCATCGGGTGCCTGCCGGTGGCGATGTTCGGCGGCGGCGATCAGGTGGACATCATCAAGGGTGACAGCTTCTATCAGTCGTACATCTGTCACATCCCGCGAAGCACGCTGGAGCTGGCGCTGAACGGGTCCCTCGACTCGCTGGACGGCGTGCTGTTCCCCAGCATCTGCGACGTGATCCGCAATCTGAGCGGCATGTGGCAGATGCTCTTCCCCGAGAAGTACGCGAGCTACGTCGACTTGCCGCAGAACTTCGACCCCGAGCTGGGCGGCAAGTTCTATGTGAACGACATGGCGCGCATCCTGCGTGACCTGACCGCCCGCGGCGCGTGGAAGTACGACGCAGACAAGATGCGGGCGGCCATCGCGGCGGAGAACTCGCGGCGAGCAGCCCTGAAAGAGCTCGACACGCTGCGCGTCAAAGAGCCGTTCCGCGTGCGCGCCTCGGAGGCCTATCTGGTGGCGCGCGCCGGCGGCCTGCTCGAGGCCGCGGCTCACGAGAAGCTGGTGCGCGAGTTCGTCGCCGCCGCGAAGCAGCGCGCGCCTCGCGTCTACGACAACGTGCGCGTGCTGGTCCGCGGCTCGTTCTGCGAGCAGCCCCCGCTGGGGTTGATCAAGACCCTGGAAGCCGCCGGCTGCGACATCGTCGACGACGACTTCCAGCTGGGCTTGCGCTACATCGATGGTGACATCGAGTGCGGTCCCAGCGACGACCCGATGCGCGCCATCGCCACGGCGTTCTTGCGCCGCGGCCAGGCCACTGCCTCGCGCTACATCGCCGACGAGGAGAAGGGCGCCGCGCTGGTCCAGAGCGTTCGCCAGGTAGAGGCCGAAGGCGTGATCTTCGCCGCCGCTTCGTTCTGCGACCCCGCGCTGCTCGACCAGCCGATGCTCGAGGCCGCGCTCGACCGCGCCAAGATCCCACACACCAGCCTGAAATTCGCAGAAAACACCGGACAATTCCAAGTGATCCGGGAACAAGCCGGAGCCTTCTCGGACGCCGTGAAGCTCTGGGGGAGCGCAGCATGACCACCACCCCGACCCACATCACCCGGCCACGCGAAGTCGACACCGAGGCGGCGAAGGACGACAGCCAACTGCGCCAGAAGCAGATGATCTCGGGCCACTTCGACAAGCTGGCCACAGCGAAAGAAGACGGGCGGGCGGTGGCCTACACCTTCGTGCCAGGCAACCTCACCGAGCTGATGCTGGCACTCGACATGCTGCCGGTGCTGCCCGAGATCAACGCGCTGCAGAGCGGCATGCGCAAGCTGAGCGGCAACTACATCACCGAGGCCGAGAAGCTGGGGCACAGCGAAGACGTGTGCACTTACGTCAAGTGCGACATCGGGATGATGAAGAGCGGCAACATCGGGCCCACGGGGACCAAGCTGCCCGACCCGAACATCTTGCTGCTCTCTTACACCGGCTGCTTCACCTTCATGAAGTGGTTCGAGCTGCTCAAGGAAGAGTACAACTGCCCGGTGGCGATGCTGCACGTGCCCTATCAGGGCGACGGGCACATCACGCCCGAGAT
Source organism: Polyangiaceae bacterium (assembly GCA_023150915.1). Taxonomy (GTDB): domain Bacteria; phylum Myxococcota_A; class Polyangia; order Polyangiales; family Polyangiaceae; genus JADJKB01. The sequence continues at coordinate 63,776 of JAKLKA010000015.1, read as the reverse complement.
GCGCACCTACGTGATCGAGCAACTCGAGCGCGAAGTGATCCCGGCTCTGGAGAAGGCCGCAGGCAAGAAGCTGGACCTGGATCGGCTCTCGGACTTGCTCGAGCGTTCGCGCAAGGCCGAAGACGATCTGGTGGCGGTGTGGGAGAGCGCGCAGAACACGCCCTCGCCCATCGACGGCTACTTCGGCGGCGTGTACTACATCGGGCCGATCTTCAGCGCGTTCCGCGGCACCCAAGACGCGTGCGACTACTACGCCATGCTGCGCCGCGAGGTGGAGCAGCGGGTGAAAGAGGGCAAGGGCCCGGTCACCCCGGACGGCGACGCGCCGGAAGAGAAGTACCGGCTGGTGGTGGAAGGGCCGCCGAACTGGACCAACTTCTTCGACTTCTGGCGGATGTTCAGCCGCGAAGGCGCGACCGTGGTGTCGAGCACCTACACCCGCGTCGGCGGCCTCTACGACACCGGGTTCCGCCACGATCCGAAGGACCCGCTGGGCACCCTCGCGGACTACTGCCTCGGCTGTTACACGAACCTGAACCTGCCGATGCGCACCAAGCTGCTCGCGAGCTACATCGAGAAGTACAAGGCTGACGGCTTCTTGATCAACAGCGTGAAGAGCTGCAACAGCTTCAGCGCCGGACAGCTCTTGATGCTGCGCGAGCTCGAGCGGAAGACCGGCGTTCCCGGTGGCTTCATCGAGAGCGATCTGGTCGACCCGCGCTATTTCGGCAAGGCGAACATCGAAAACCGCGTTCAGAGCTACCTGCAGATGCTGGAAGCTCGCAAATCGAGGGCCAGCGCATGAAAGTCGTCGTCGGAGTCGATCTGGGCAGCACCACCACCAAGGCCGTCTTGCTCGACGAGCAGCGGCGGATCGTGGGCCGGGGCATCACCAACAGCCGCTCGAACTACGAGGTGGCCTGCGCGGTGGCGCGAGAAGAGGCGCTGACCGCCGCCCGCTTCACCATGCTCGAGCGCGAGCTCGAGCGGCGTGCGGCCGTGCTCGGCGGCAAGCCCTCGGAGCGGGAATACGCCCTGCGCGAGGCCTTCCGGCTCGAGATCTACCTGGACCAGCTGGGCGAGCTGCACGAAGAGATGGAGAAGGTGCTGAAGAGCCTGAGCTTCATCAGCGACCGCAGCAAGCTGTCGCCCGCCATCGGAGACGTGGTCAGCTCGATGAAGGGCGAGGCTCCGGCGTTGTTCGGCGAAAAGGCCGGACGCCGCAGCGACTTCTTCCGCGATCTGGCGGCGGCCAGCTACATGAGCACGGCAGAACGCGTTGCCTCGGCAAGCAAGGGCACGGTCAGCTACGAGCGCCTCACGGGCGTGTTCGACCGGGCCATTCTGGACGTCGAAACCAAGCTGCAGTCGCGCGACTTCGGCACCATCTTGCGCCGAGCAGCGCATCGCCTCACGGCAGAGGACGGCAGCGCTGCGGGCAAGGCCCTGCTCGAGGCCGTCGAGGGTGCAGCGAGCTCGGCCATCGAAGAGATGAGCTTCGTCGGAACCGGGTACGGCCGTCAGACCCTGCCCTTCCCCAAGCAGGCGGTGAAGAGCGAGATCTTGTGCCATGGCCGCGGCGCGCACCGGGTGTTCCCTGGCACGCGCACGGTGCTCGACATCGGCGGGCAGGACACCAAGGCCATCCAGGTCGACGACCACGGCGTGGTGACCAGCTTCCAGATGAACGACCGCTGCGCCGCGGGCTGCGGGCGCTATCTGGGCTACATCGCCGACGAGCTGAACCTGGGCCTGCACGAGCTCGGCCCGCTGGCGCTGGGCGCACAGCGCACGGTCAAGGTCAACAGCACATGCACGGTGTTCGCCGGCGCCGAGCTGCGCGAGCGCCTGGGCCTGGGTGAGCGGCGCGAGGACATTCTGGCTGGCTTGCACCGCTCGATCATGCTCCGAGCCATGTCACTGCTCGCCCGGTCGGGCGGCATCATGAACGAGTTCACGTTCACTGGCGGCGTCTGCAAGAACCCGATGGCCACCAAGGTGCTACGCGAGCTGGTGGACGAGAACTACGACAAGAACACGGTGCTGAACGCCCACGCGGACAGCATTTACATGGGCGCGCTGGGCGCCGCCCTGTTCGGAGTGGACGATCTCGAGGCGGGCCGCCCGGCGATTCTGCCGACGTTCGTCGAGAAGGTTCGAGCTGGAGCGGCCGCAGCCGCCGCAACGCCCGCAGAGTGAAGGAACGAGACATGGCAGACCGTGAGCATCTGACAGTCGGCATCGACCCCGGCTCGAGCGCAGTGAAGGTCGCAATCTTGAGGAGCCGTGCGGGCAAAGACGCGAAGCTTCTGGCCCAGAGCGTGCAGCGCATCCGCCGTCGCAAGGTGGCCGACGTGGTCACTGCGGGCTTCGAAGAGGCGTGCGCCGCCGCGGGCGTGAAGCCCAAGGACTTCGACTACGTCGCCTCGACCGGCGACGGCGACGCGGTGGGCTTCCGCACCGGCCACTTCTACAGCATGACCACCCACGCGCGTGGCGCCCTCTTCTTCGACCCGACGGCCCGCGCGGCCCTCGACATCGGCGGGCTGCACGCCCGCGGTCTGAAGATGAACGAAGAGGGGCGGGTGCTCGGCCACCGCATGACCAGCCAGTGCGCCAGCGGCAGCGGGCAGTTCCTGGAGAACATCGCCCGCTACCTGGGCGTGCCCCTGGACGACGTCGGCGAGCTCAGCAAGCAGAGCCAGAGCCCGGAGAAGGTGTCGAGCATCTGCGCGGTGCTGGCCGAGACCGACGTGATCAACATGGTGGCTCGGGGCATCAGCACGTCGGACATCTTGAAGGGCATTCACATGTCGATCGGCGGTCGCCTCGTCCAGTTGCTCCGCGCGGTGGGCGCCGAGGGCAACGTGGTGATCACCGGCGGCCTCTCCAAAGACGTCGGCATGGTCGCCGCCATCGAGCAGCTGTTCGCCGAAGAGAAGACCAAGAAGACCAAGAAGCAACATGCCGAGGTCGTGATCAAGACGTTCCCGGACGGGATCTTGGCGGGCGCCGTCGGCGCGGCGCTGCTCGGAGCGTATCGCTACGAGCAGCTCGAGAAGAAGGGGCGCGCGGCCGCCGTGCTGGCCGCCCAGGCCTCGGTTTGAAGAGTGGAGGATTCGAGATGAGCAGCATGCAAGAGCAACCCGGAACCCTCGAGACCGACCACGTCGAGGTGCGCAACCTGAAGGCAGAGGATCTGGACTGGGTCGTCCGCATCGATTCTCAGCACAGCGGCAAGCAACGCAAAGAGTTCTACAAGGTGAAGCTCGCCGAGGTGGCCAAGGACACGGGCGTGCGCATCTCGCTCGCGGCCTATGTCAAGGGCGAGCCGGCCGGCTTCTTGATGGGCCGGCTGTACTACGGCGAGTTCGGCCAGCCCGAGCCGGTGGCGATCCTCGACTCGATGGGCGTCTCGACGGCGTTCACCGGCCAGAAGGTCGGCGCCGCCCTGATGCGCCAGCTCGAGATGAACCTCTCGGGCCTCGGCATCGAGCGCCTGCAGACCCAGGTGGAGTGGGATCAGGTCGAGCTGCTCAAGTTCTTCCAGCGCGCGGGCTTCAAGCCAGCCGCGCGGTTGTGCCTCGAGAAGCCGGTGCGCCGACCGGTGTCGTGAGCGGGTTCAGTCCTCACCAAGGGCGTTGTGCGAGATCTGCACGACCGGAGGCGGGTCCGCCGTTCGCCCTCAGGCAAGCTCGGCAAGCAACTCGTGCAAGGGCAGCTCGAACGCCGCGGCCACGCTGACAAGCGTTGCCAGGGTCGGGTTGGCGTCACCGCGCTCGAGGCGCCGTGCGGTCTTCGGCTCCGCGCGGGCGCGCCGAACCGGCAGTGACACTTCGAGCGGGAACGTGTGGGAGTGGGAGAGCTCGTGCATCGCCGCGGCGGGCGCAGTGGCGCCCACGAGAAGAAGGGCGGGGGGTGCGGCCGGCGTCGCGGCTGGGGCGGGCGCTCAGATTTGCCCGCGCAGATGGTGCCCGCGAAGGTACTGTGAAAACTCGTCGGTGCGATCGTTCTCCCAATAGCCAACGCCGAAGCCGAAGGTGGTCTCTTCGACGCCGCCGACCAGGCGCTGGAACACGGCGACGTCGGCGGTGAGCGAGTGACCGATGGGGATCAGCACACCGAAGCGTGGCCCCACACCGAAGCGCCAACCCAAGTAGTGGGTCGTGCCGACGTGACCGTAGGGCTCGGCGTGGGTCTCGACGTCGACCTGGAGCAACGAGAACGCCGCGCGCGCGTCGATGTACGGATAGACCGGCCCTTGGCCGATCTCTTGACCGAAGAACAGCTCGATGCTGCTGCCGGTGATCGAACCAGCCTTCGCAGAGAGGCCCGGGTCGAGCGAGCCGGTGCGGAGCGCGACGTCGTCCACACCGAAGTACGAGACCCCGAGCCCGAGCCGCGACGTGTCGATGAGCAGGTCGGCACGCAGGTCGACGCCCCGCAGCGTGCCCCAGCCGAACAGCCTCGGGCTTCGGCCCGCCAGGGCTGCGGGCTCTTGGACGCCCGGCGCCACGGCGAGCTCGAGCTGGTGCACGTGAGTCGTGCCGCCAAGGTAGTGCGCCTGGGCTCCGAACGTGTCGGCCCGAGCGTCGTCGATCGTGGCGACGGCACTCAGGGCCGCGAGGGCAATGGCGGGCGACCTCATTCCGACCCCGTTCCTACGCGCCGAAGTCGGCGCGGCTTCCCAGCGTGTGCCTGGCTGCCGGCAAGTACGTGGGCGAGGGCGTGAAACAGAGCGCGCGCTCACGCTTCGCAGCACAGCGTGAGCACCGACGCCGGCGCCACCGAGCCGATCTGCTGCGGCGCGCCCGTTGGCGGGCAGCCAGCGCCGCTGGCCGTACCGGCCGCATATTGCACCGAGCCCACCGAGTTGCCGCAGGTGGAGCCGGAGAAGCAGCCGCCGCATTGGGCGTCGCTGCAAGCGGCCGCGCTCTGCCCGAGGCACGGCTGGCCGAGCGGGGTTCCGCAAGAACAGCCGGTGCAGGTGCGCGTGTCTTTCACCGCCACGACCAGCGAATGGGGGACCGGGAGCTCGGGCGGGCACGCGACCTCTTCGCTGCCGGCGTGCGCGGCGCAGCGCCGGGTGAACGGCGCGGGCGGCGGCTCGCAGTCGCAGGCGGCGCCCCCCGCGCAGAAGACCCCTTCGGTCGCGAAGCTCACCGGCAAAGGGGTGGTGGAGGCCGCGCACTTTCCCGCGGTGGCGTTCAACTGAAGGCGAACGCTGACCACCGTGCTGGTGAAGCTCTCGCAACCGGAACCGGTCAGCATGGCCGTGTCGAGCTGGCTCAGGATCTTGCAGTTCGCGTCGGCGTAGCGCGTGCGCCGCACTTCGCATTTGCCGCCGGTCGCCGGACCGCAGCTGCACGGGGAACACCCTGGATCGCTCAGGCCCTCTCCACCTTCGTGCCGCGTCGGCGCGCTGGTCGGGCACTGGGCGGCCAGGGCGCCGCTGCCGACCGCCATCCAGCCAAACGTCCATTCACCGCTGGGGCAGGAACACCCCCCGCCGCCGCCGCCGGCGCCCGCAGTGCCGCCGACGTTCGAACCGCCCGTGGCCAGGAAACCACCGCTGCCACCGGGCTCGACCGGCGCGAGCTCGAGGCAACCCGCGAGGGCCACCGAGCCCGCGAGGACTGCGATCGGAAGGAGGCGAAAGGCCACGGGGCGTTGGCTTGGAAGGTACGCGAAGCCAGCGCTCGCGTCGAGCGAGCGAGCGACCGACCAGCGAGCGCCTGCGCGCGCAGACGCTCACTCGATCGGCGGCACGGCGGCCACTTCGAAGGCGTTCGCCGGGAGAGCCCGCAGCTCGTCGCTCAACGAGCTCACTTCCCGAGCAGAGCGAGGAGCGCCTCGGCCGCGGCCGGGCGAAGCGACTCGGCACGCTGACTGCGCGCGGCGGCGCGCTCTTGCTCGCGCAACGCGGGCAGCTCGCGGACCCAAGCCGCCGCCGACGACGCCTCGCCGGCGTCGAACCACGTCCCGTCCACCGGGCAGACGTCGACCAGCACGCCCGAGCGACGCGCGAAGTTCTGGCGGTGCATCGGCTCGTCGCACACGGGGCACATGCGATAGACCACGTTCGGGTCCCAGACGCCCGCGGGGCGGGGAGGCGCGCGGTCGGCATGCGGCGCGGCGCCGGTCCGATACGCGCTGTCCGCGGCCTCGGCGGGAACCGTGGCAAGGAAGCTCTCGAGCAGCGGGCGCGGGACGAAGGTGCCGGCGCAGTGCGCGCAACGAAGCACGCCGTCTGCCGCGCCAGCGGCAAGCTCGCTCGAACATCCGGGGCAATCGCCCTGCACCGACCCAGCATACACCGACGTGGCAACGACGGTGGCCCGCGCCGTGCGGCGGGCCGGCCCCGAGTCTCGAGCGCGCGTGCTAGTCTAGTCGGGTGCGCGCCCGGCGGCTCTCGACAGTCCTCTCGTCGATGCTGCTCGCGCTGATGGTGAGCTGCTCGCTCACCTCGAACCTGGACGACCTTTCGTCGGGGGAGGCCGTTCCCGGGGCGTGCGCCGAGGGGCAGACGGTGTGCGGCGGCAAGTGCGTCGACACCCGTACCGATCCGAACCACTGCGGTGGATGTCAGGCCGAGTGCACGGCGCCCGGCGGCGGCACGGCGGTGTGCGCCGCCGGCCAGTGCGACTTCGCGTGCAAGCCGAAGGAGCGCTGCGGTGCAGCCTGCGTGGACACGACCACCGACCCTGCGCACTGCGGCCAGTGCGGCAATGCCTGCTCGCCGGCGGCCGGCACGATCGCGGCCTGCGAAGCGGGCACGTGCACGACGCAGTGCGTGGCGGGTTTCGCCACCTGCAACGGCGCGTGCGTGGACCCGAACAGCGACCCGGCCCACTGCGGCGGTTGCGGGAAGGCCTGCGCGGACGGCCTGGTCTGCGCCAACGGGCAGTGCAGCAGCAGCTGTCCGGGCGGCCTCACCAACTGCAGCGGTGCGTGCGTGAACGTGAGCACCAGCCCCAGCCACTGCGGCAAGTGCGGCAACACCTGTCAGAGCAGCACCGGCGGCCAGGCCAAATGCGAAAGCGGCGCGTGCGAGCTGTTTTGCGCGGGGAGCCTCACCGCCTGCGCTGGCGGCTGCGTGGACACGCTCACCAGCGTCAACCACTGTGGAGCATGTGGCAAGGCGTGCACGCCGCCGGCGGGCGCCTCGGCCAGCTGCAGCGGCGGCGCCTGCGGGTTCGTGTGCGAGTCGGGGCTGGCAAAGTGTGGCTCGAGCTGCGTGAACACCCAGACCGATCCGAAGAACTGCGGCGGGTGCGGGGTTGCCTGCGGTTCCGGCCAGGTCTGCTCGAGCGGCTCGTGCCAGACCACGTGCTCGGGCACCCTGTGCAACGGCTCGTGCGTCACCCTGAGCACCAACCCGGCCCACTGCGGCGCCTGCGGCAACACCTGCACCGCGCCGGCGAACGCCAGCGCCACCTGCGCGAACGGCACGTGCGGCTTCACCTGCACCTCTGGCTACACGAAGTGTGGGTCTTCGTGCGTCAACCTGAGCACCAGCCCGGCCAACTGCGGCGCGTGTGGCACGGTCTGCAACGCCCCGAAGAGCGGCACGGCGATCTGCAGCTCGGGCAACTGCGGCGTCTCGTGCAACGTGGGGTACTCTGCGTGCGCCGGCGCCGCGTGCTGTTCCACCTCGCAGAAGTGCTGCCCTGATGGCTATTGCGCGTGCGCCACGTGTAACTGCCCGGTCTGAGGGGGTTGAAGCGCCCGCGCCAGTTTCGTACCCTGCTGGGTTCATGTCCAAGCCGAAGCTCACCTGGACCTCGGACTCTCTCACCGGCGTTCGCGAAATCCTCCGAGAGGACATTCGCGTGGCGTATCAGCCGATCGTCGACGTGGGCACCGGCGTCACCTTTGCGCACGAAGTGTTGGTGCGTTGCCGGCGCGAGAGCCTGGCGTCGCCGCTGGCGCTGTTCGCGCGGGCGGTGGCCGAGCGGGCCACTGGGCGCCTGGGGCGCTTGATCCGCGACGTGGCGTTCGGAGAGCAGCCTGGGCTGCCGCTGTTCGTGAACCTGCACCCCGACGAGCTCAGCTCGCGTTGGCTGATCCAGCCCGACGACCCGATCGGCTTTCACGACTCGGGGGTGTATCTGGAGATCACCGAGGCCGCGGCCTTCAGCCACTTCGATCTGTGTTCGAGCGTGCTCAAAGAGCTGTGCGCCCGCACCGGTGCGCACCTGGTGGTGGACGACTTCGGCGCCGGCTACTCCAACATCTCACGCATCTTGGATCTCGAGCCCGCGGTGGTGAAGCTGGATCTGGCACTGATTCGCGACATTCACTTGAAGCCCAGGCAGCGGGCCGTGGTGTCCCACATGGTCGCCCTGTGCCGGGATCTGGGCTGCCAGATCGTGGCCGAGGGCATCGAGAGTGTGGACGAGCTTCTGGCGGTGCGTGACCTCGGCGTGCAGCTGGCTCAGGGCTTTCTGCTCGCACGACCGGCCAATCCGCCGCCCGCGGTGAGCTGGCCGACAGAGATGGGCCGCGTGGTGCGGGTGGCCCCCGTCGAGCGCGCCGCGTTGTCCCGAGAGTCCACCAGCCGTCGCGCGCCGACGTTGCCCGCGGGCATGCCCAAGCTCTCGCTCCCCGGTACCCCGAGAGTGACGCTGGAAGAGGTGGTCCGGATCTCGCACTCCGAAGAGCTTCGACCCAAGCTTCGGCCGGGGCTCGAGCCTCGCCCAGCGCCCGCGAGCCGGAAGAGCGCGGCGCCCACGCTGCGGCCCAAGCCCAAGAGCGCCAGCCGGACCCCCGACGCACGCGAGACCGTCGGCCCCAAGCGCAAGGCGACGCTGAAGAGTGTGCGGCGCTCGTCGCGCTCGTGATGGCCCTGGTCACCGACGCGCGACCCTGCTACCCCGGTGCCCTGCGATGGCGAGCTTGAACCCCTTTCGAATCGTGTTCGACCACTACCATCGGACCAACCCGGCTCCGCGCAACCAGCGCATTTCGGACGCGCTGGCGGTCCACATCGGCAGGGCCACTTCAGTGCTCGACGTGGGCTGCGGCAACGGCGCCTTGACTCTCGAGGTGGGCAGCAAGGTCGGCGCGACTCGTATCGAGGGCGTCGACGTGGTGCTTCGCCCCGAGAACCACATCGACGTGAAGCTGTACGACGGGCGGACGCTGCCCCACGCGGATCAGTCGTTCGACGCGGTGATGATCGTGGACGTGCTCCACCACTGCGAGGACCCCGAGGCCGTGCTGCGAGAGTGCGTGCGGGTCGCCAAACACGTGGTGGTGGTGAAGGACCACTTCGCCTTCGGCCCGGTCAGCCACAAGATCTTGCATTTCATGGACCTGTTCGGGAACGCCAAGGACTCGATCCACGTTCGCGGCACTTATTTCTCGCCCAATCGCTGGGTCGAGATGGCGGACGTGGCCGGTGCTCGCATCGCCGAGCTGCGCTGGCCCATGAAGATGCACGACCTGCCCTGGCGCCTGCTGGCGTGGTCGGAGCTGCAATTCACGGCCAAGCTCGTCCCGCTCCGTCCGGCGTAAGGGCCGAAATCCGGGGAAAGACCCGCTCGGCGGCGCCGAGACCATGTTATGAGCCGCCGGTCGCAATGGTCCCCGTTCTGAAGGAAACCAACTTCGCCCTGGTCGAGAACCTGGGCCGGCCACGCACCGCTCTGTTCGTGGGGGTCGGCGTCGCCGAAAGCGCGTCCGCGCTGCGAACCCTGGGCGCAAAGGTCGTCGCGCTCGAGGGCTCGGGCGAGCTGCTCGACCGCGCCATCGACCTCGTGCCCGAGGTTCACGCGGTCGATCTGGCCAAGGGCGACGTCTTCCGCCCCGCCGAGGGGCGCCGCTTCGACCTGGTCGCGGTCGAGGGCGGGTGCGACCAGGTGCCCAGCCTGGTCGACTTCTTCCACGGCGCGCGCGAGCACCTGGTGGACGGCGGGCATCTGGTGGTGTCGTTCTCGGCAGGCGGCGGTCCGTCCCGAGGGGCAGTGAAGTCGGCGCTCGAGAGCGCCGGGTTCGAGGTGATGCGTTACGACATGAACCCGCGCTTCCTCCGCGCGGAGCTGACGCGTGCGGCCAAAGCCGTGGACGACCTGCGCATCGCCCACACCACGTCGTTCCGCTACACCCGCCAGCTGGCCCGCCCGATGGAGAAGCTGGTGGCCATGCGCGACCCGGACCGGTTCGCGGCCGATCACGTGTGGGTGGCGCGGCTGCCGCCGAAGCGCGGCCCGCTCACGCTCACGGTGGGCATGCTCACCCTGAACGAAATCGAGAGCGTCGAGCAGATGATCGACGACATTCGGGCAGTGGCGCCCGACGCCAAGATCTTGCTGGTGGACAGCTCGAGCGACAGGACGCCGGAGTTGGCCAAGGCCAAGGGTGCCCGCGTGGTCCGCCAGTTGCCACCGCAGGGCCACGGCCCGGCGATGGAACGGCTGATGTACGAGGCCGCTCAGGACACCGAGGCGCTGATCTACCTGGACTGCGATTTCACCTACCCCACCGAGATGATCCCGGTGATTCGTAAGGTGCTGGAAGATGGCGCCGACGTGGTGAACGCCAGCCGCACGGCGAAGTTCCAGGCCGCCATGCCGATGCCGAACTTCCTGGCCAACCGCTTCATGGCGGCCTCGGCGCAGGTCGCCCACGGCCTGCCCACCACCGACGTGCACAGCGGCATGCGTGGCTACCGGTGCTCGCTGATCCGCGGTTTCTCGTTCGATGGGTCGGGGGACGCCATCCCGCTCGACACGCTGATTCTGCCGGCCAAGAGCGGGTACCGTGTGGTCGAGTTTCCCATCGACTACAAAGAGCGGATGGGCGTCTCGAAGCTGGCCAAGGTCCGCGGCGTGCTCTGGACCTACATCCGGATCGCCGGCGCGTTCGGTCAGGGCCGACGCGTGGGGGGCCGGCACAGCCACTACGACCGCCGACGAAGCTGAGGGGACCATTGGCCTGGCTCAGGGCGGTGCGCGAGTGGTTCGTATTGCGAGAGGCGCAGCGCCTGGCCGAGGGCTGCACCGACGACGCGCGCGCGGCGGTGCGAGCGCTCGACGCCGGCATCGACGCTCGAGCCAAGATGGCCCGCGAGGCTGCCGACGAGCACTTCGATGCCGTGGCACTGGTGCTGCTGGTGCAGGCACTGCAGCTGGCCGCGTCGGCGGCGTTGATCGGCCGGGGCGAGCGCCCTTCGGGCAGCGTGCTGAGCCGCGCGGAGCTGGCCCGGGTGATCGAATCCGGTGAGCTCCCCGAGTTGGGACCGCCGGCGAGCTTCGGCGAGCTGAGCGAGGTGATCACGAGCGACGACGCCTCGGCAGCCGACCGGCTCGGGCAGACGCAGCGGCTCGGCGCCATCGGACTGCTTTTTGCCGCACTGAAGCGCGTTCGCAAGCGCTACGAGGTCCGCTCTCGGAGGCGGATCCGCGTGCTTCGCTGGGCGCGCCTGTCGGCTCTGGTCGTGGTGCTGCTGGCCACGTTGGCCGGGGGCTTGGTCTGGGCGCTGATGCCGAGCAACATCGCGCGGGGCAAGCCCGTGACGGCCAGCAGCGTGCGTGCGGGCACCCCGGCCCCCAGCGGCCTGACCGACGGCTCGGTGACCGACGGCTATGGCGGTCACACCGAGAACGACGGCAAGGCCTGGTTCATGCTCGACCTGCTGGAGCCCCACCGTCTCGAACGGGTCGTGGTCTACCACCGGGGCGACGGCTACCACTCCGACGTGCTGCCGCTGGTGCTCGAGCTCTCGATGGACGGGCAGACCTTCCAGCGCGCCGCCGTCCGCGACGGGACGTTCACCCACAAGAAGCCGTGGCGCGTACAGCTCACGGGGCAGGTCGCGCGCTATGTACGCTTGCGCGTCGACCGCAAGGATCCGAGCAGCTACCTCGCGCTCGGGGAAGTCGAGGCCTATGGCAAGCGGGCGCGGTGACCCGCCTCAGCCACGGGCACCACGCTTCCGGGCGACCACCAGGTAGCCCAAGCTCTCGGTCGGATCGTCCACGACGTGCTCGAGCGCCCGGGCAGCGGCTGCAGTGAAGATCATCGCGGGCACCACGAAAGGGACCGCGGCCAGGTTGGGGCCGGCTCGGGTGGCGGCCTCGTGGGGCAGCTTGCCGACCACCTGACCCAACGCCTGCAGGCGTGCGACCCGGAACGCGAGATAGCTGTTGATCTTGTGAGCGATCAGGCTGGGTAGCGAGCCGTAGGGGGTGAGGCGCTCGACCTCGAACCCGGCGCGCTCGCACAAGAGGCGCAAACCGTGGGGTGAGAAGCGGAAGTAGTCGTGCGGTTCTTCGTGGATCCGAAACGAGAACGGGGCGGTCATGATCAAGACGCCCCCGCCCTTGAGCACCCGCGCGATCTCGGAGACGACCGTCGCCGGGCTCTCGGTGTGCTCCAGCACGTCGATGTTGATTGCGCTGTCGAAGCTGGCATCGGGAAACGGAAGCGTCACGCCGTCGTAGTAGACGTCGGGCTTGCGCGCTCGCTGTGCGGCATGGGTGCGATCGAAAGCGGTGCCGTATTCGACGCCCACGTGCTCGTCGACGTACGGCGCGAAGAGCTCGAGATACGGCTTCTCGCCACAGCCGACGTCGATCAGCCGCCCGCGCGCCAGCGGTGCCACCTTCGGCAGCACTCGGCGCTGCCAGGTCAGGTGCATGTCGACATAGTCGGCCGGGAGCCTCGCCAACTTCTTCAGATGCTCGTTCACCAAAACCTCCGCTACCAGGCCCGCATCCACTGCTGCACGTGGCACTTGACGAGACGATTGGGCCCAAGGCCACCGACGAAGTCGCACATGTCGACCTGGAAGTAATGGAACAGGCTGGCAGCGAGCCAAACCGCGAGCAACACCGGGCGGCGCTGAAGCGCCGCCCCGAGCGCGAAGAAGATGAGCAGCGCCATGATGGTGTAGCGGTTCATGCCGGCAAAGGCGATGCCAGACGAGCCCAGCAGACTGACGGCCATGCCGATGCCTGCTTGGCCATAGAAGAACACCTGCTCGGGAAGGAACACCCCGCGCATCGCGCGCCGGTGCCCGAAGAAGAAGACGATGGTCACGAGCAGCAGCACCACGACCTCGTGCAGGGGGTGGTCGATGCCGCGCAGCACCCACTCTAGCTTGGGCCAGAGCGCCGCGAGGGGGTCGGGGGAGTGGGCGTAGGCCTGTGAATGCGCGTTCGAGTACAAGAACGGGTCACCGAAACGCCACCAGTGATAGCCCATCACCGCCATGACCCCCCAGCCCGAGAGGGGCATGGCGATGATTCGGGACAGCCAACCCCAGATGCTCTGAGGGCGGACCACGAACAGCGACACCAGAAGCGTGAGCGCGAACGCCAGCCCGGTGCCCGCCGCATTGATGCGCAGCGCCGTGGCTGCCCCCGCAAACAGCGCGCCGAGCAGCCACCAGCGCCGATGCAGCGCCAGGAACGCACACAGCGTGAAGAGCAGTGCAGGCGGTTCTGTCAAGATGGACACCAGCGTGTAGCCGGTGGAAAACGCGTTGAAGATCACGAAGGCGATCCAGGTCACGCGCAGGCCGAACACGTCGACGACCGATTTGCCCGTCCACAAGAACAGGAACAGGAAGCTGCAGAAGAGCGACACCGCGAGCAGCGAGTAGTCGACGGGGAGCCCCGTGGCCCACATCACGGCTCTGCCGAGCACCGAGTAGGTCGGGTAGAAGGTGATGTCACAGCGCGTGAAGTAGGGGCGCAGATCGGTCCCGGCGGGGAGCGCCTTGGGGCACTGCGAGTACCCGCGAAGCGCCACCGCCATGTAGTGCGCCGCGTCCCAGCGAGCGACCACGAGTCGGTCCCAGTTCGTCGGGCGATGTTGGGTCGGCTCTTCCAACGTGGGCGGCTGGCCCGGCGCGGTGTTGAACGGGATGTCGTAGCGGCTGCTGGCCATGTGGGCGAAGGCGCCCAGGTGCGCCGCGAGCACCAGCGCTGCCACCATCAGGCGGAAAGGGATCGACTGAACGACGCGCCTCCAGCCCGGGAACCGAACCATCGCGGGGTTCTTACACCGCTCCGGGCCCTGCCGTCTAACACCCATCGGCGCCCGAGCGCTGGGTCACTGCGCCGAGCTGACGCGGCGAAACACCAGGGTGGGCGTCTGCGGGTGGGCGTGGAGCATGCCCACGGTCTGCCAGCGATCGGCCCGCGCCCGCGCAGCGGCGGCGTCGGCGCTGGCGGCAGGCACCGCCAGCCAACGCGCGCCTTCCGCCTCGGCGCGGTCCAGCGGCCTTTCGCCGACGTATTTCAGCCGATTGGAGTAGCTGGTGTTGTGGAGCGCCGACGCGAAGTCGAGATTCCCGCTCCAGATCACCAGGTCGCCGCGCCGGAGCTCGCTGTCGCGGGCGCGAAGCGTCGCCTTCACGAAGAGCGGGGAATCTGCCTCGCGTGCGGCAGCCGAGCGTCCAAGGCGCGCCAGGGCTTCGCCCCACTTCACTCCCCAGCCGGGCTCGGACCAGAGCCACATCAAGAGGTTCGTCACCACCACGGCCGCGCCAGCCCCGAAGCGTGACCACTCCCCCCGGGGCACGCAGGCGAACACCATCAAGAGCGCCACGCCATGCAGGTTGTAGCGTGCGCCCCACAGTGCCGGTGACTTCCACAAGGTCAGCACTCCAATGGCGCCGGCGGCTACGAGCGTCAGGGCGCCGAGCTCGGCGCTGGTGAGCGGTCGGCGCTCACGCCACCGAGCACCCAGCGCAACTGCCGCCCGCCCCAGCGCGACCAGGGCACCCAGCGCGGCCAGCGGCACCAGCAGCACTCCGGTGGCGATGCCATAGCCCGTGATCCGCGTGTCGACGTAGTCGTGACCCGGCACCGGCACCGCGAACAAGTTCGCCACGACGTCGGACTTCGCTCCGACCAAGACCGTGCTCGCCGAGACGGTTCCGGCAAAGTGCAGGCTGCCAAGGTCCACCGTCACGGGCCAGAACGGGTTCTTGTACCGAAGCGCGCTCAGAATGTAGCTGACGCCCCCCACGGCGACGACCAAGACGAGCGCACCCGAGATGGCAGCCAGGTTTCGTGTCAGCTCGCTTCGTCCGCCGCGGGCCAAAAGGAGGGTGGTGGCGAGGACAGCCAGCGGCGGAACCGACAAGAGCGCCATGCCCTTGGTGCCGAGCGCCAGTCCGAAGGCAAGGGCCGCGATCACCGCCCGCCGCCGGTCCAGCTTGGGATCGGACGCAAAGTAGAAGGCGGCGAGGTTGAACGCCGCGAAGGCGTTGTCCACGTAGGTGGAGCGCATGACCAGCCGCACGCCCGGCAAGAGCACGATGGCCGCGGCCCAGACGAAGGGCGCGGCGCGGCTGTCCGGGGCGACACGACGCACGAATGCGTAGGTTCCAAGGGCCAGCGTCAGCGCGCCGAGCACGCTCGGTAGCTCGAGCCAGGTGCGGCCGGTGTAGATCGCGAACAGCAGCGACAGCATTTCCGAGTTGCGGGGGTAGCCGTTGGCCTGCTGAAAGAGCGGGCCGATGCTCACGTCGGGCAGCCCGATGGGTGCGTATCCGTGCTCCTGGATCGCGTACCCCACCATCAGGTCGTGATACCAGACGCCGTCCCAGCTATCGCTCGGGCAGACGTAGGTGAGCACCGTGGCCCACCCGAGCGCCGAGAGCAGCGCCCCCGCGGCCAAGAGCGCAACCGGACCAGCGGCCCGGAGCTCGCGTGCCAGGGCGCCGAGCCGCCGAGCGCTGCACCAGAGCGCCCCCGCGCTGCCGCGCGCGCGCGCCGTGAAGGTCTCACCCTCACGGGTGAGCCAGACCAGAGTCAGGCTGAGCGCAATGGCGACGCCGAACAGCGCACTCGGCCAGAGCGCGTTCGTCACGCCCAAGACGTGGATGGACGCCAGCAAGAGGCCGCTGGCGCCGAGCATGCTGCCCAAGAGGTGCTCGGCGCCCGGCTCGAGCTTGGCAAAGCGCGAGAGCGACGACGACGCCAGCACCGCCGCGGCAATCAACAGCAGCACGGCGACGTGGCCCAGGACGAACATCGGCCGTTCCGTCCTAGCGCAGCTGGCCAGCCGGAGCGAGATTCGCGACTACTGCACGCCGAGGATGACGTCGTGGTCTTTGGGTTGCCCGAGCGTGCTGGGCTGGATGCCCGCGACCACTTCGTACGCCGGGCCCGCGCCACAGCGGATGGTCTTCTGGTTTGGCGCGCCCTGGCGCTGGCAGCTGGGCGGCAGCGCGCCGTCTTGCACCGTGCCCTTCACCGGGCTCTTGGCGTCGACCACGTAGCCGCCGGCGCGGGGGAGGGTGACCGCCACGCTGCCCGAAGCGCTGGTCACGCGGCCGCCTCGGCTGCCCGGGGTGACCGCGGCCAGCCGCAGCGTCACCGCCGGGCTTGGACCGTCGTGGCTCTGGTCCAGGTTCGAGAGGTTCACCTCGTCGCTGACGTCGAACACACTGATGCCCGCGCCGCACTGCACGGTGGTGCTGCGCACGCTGGGCGCCGCTTGGATGAAACACGCACCCAGAGACGACTGGTTGGTCACGCTCAGCGCCGTGGCCTTGCCCACGGCAGCGACCTTGATGTCGAAGTTGTTGAGCGGGCCGCCGCCCTTGTTGACGATGGTCAGGGGCCCGTCGAAGCCGTCGGGCACGCGCACCACCACGTTGGCCCCCAGACCGTTGCTGCCGCCCTCGCGACCCACCGTGACGGTGTTGCCGCTGGCCGCGGTGCGAAGGTTCTGGGCGAGCTGCTGGTCGGCCACGGCCTTCTCGTCGTGCCCGGCGTAGGCAAAGGGGAAGAACTGCACTTCGACCTTGCCCGAGGCGCTGCGCTGCAACTCGACGTTTCCGTACAAGACGTCGATGGTCAGTGGCGACCCCGGAGCCCGGTCGAAGGCTTGGGGCGCACTGGGGGCGCCGTCGTACCGCACCAGGCTCTTGGCCGAGCACTTGGTGCCACTCGCGTCTTCGATGCACGTGACCGAGCAGGCGACTGAAGACAGCGCGAGAGCACCGGCAACCAGACTGGTTTCGAGGGCACGCATGGGCTCACCTAGTCGCGCGAAGCGATGAAGATCCGCAGCACGTACCAGAGCATCATCGCCACCGAGGCGAACAGCTCGAGCGCGGCCGCCACGTAGCGGTCTTCGGGGAAGTGGTGGATGACATTCGAGGTGTCGTAGAGAATGGCGATGCCCGCGAAGCCCACCATGAGCACGCTGAAGAAGGTGCCCAGCTGGAAGCTGAACACCACGCCGGCGATGATGGCGATCAGCGCGATCAGGCCGCCCCAGAACAGCAGGCCTCGCAAGAACGAGAAGTCTTTGCGGGTGACGAAGGCGATGGCCGTGAGGCCCGAGAAGCCGAGCATGGTCACCAGCGCGGCGCTCTGGATGGCCCCTGGGGCCACCTTGTCGGCGATGAACAAGAGCGGCACGAAGACGATGGCTTGGGCCACGACCATGGCCAGCAGCGCTGCGTACTGTGCGGGCTTGGAGAGGGCGCGGTGCGCCACATGGCTCGCCCCCCAGCTGACCAGCACGAAGCCGCCGAGCACCAAGAGCCAGCTCCGCCCCAGCATGGCCTGGGCAATCACGCCCGCCAGGCCCGAGACGAACAACCCGATCTCGATGCCCGCGAACAGCACGATCGCCGCGAACAGGTGGTTGTAGGTGCGGACGATGAACTTGGCGCGCGTCTCGACGGGGTCCGCCCCGACCCGTCCCCTGGCGACCGACGATGCGTACAGTTGGCTCATGGCTCGGCGGGGAAGATAAGGCACCTTCCCCGCCTGCGCCAGCGGCCGGCCCTCAAAGCCGCGTGATGCGATTCGCTGGCCCGGGGGCGGTCGGCGTATGCGCCGCCATGTATCCCATGAGCGCGTCCAGATCGAGGCCACCGGGGGTCGGATTGGTGCCGCTCTTGAGCACCGCGAAGCCGTCGCCGCCGGCAGCGATGAAGGCGTTCACCGTGATGCGGTAGCTCTTGGTCGGGTCGACGACCACGCCGTCGATCTTGATGGTCGCTGGATCGATGCGGCTGCCGATGGGCTTGGTCGAGTCCCAGGTGTAAGAGAAGCCGGCCGAGACCTGGAGGGTGTTGGCCTTCTCGACCCCGCCCACCAGCGACCACTGCTGCTCGAGCATGGTGTCGATCTGCTCGCCGGTGACGGTGAGCGTGACCAGCGTGTTGCCGAACGGCTGAACCGTGAAGGCCTCGCCGTAGGTCACCTGCCCAGCCGCCTCGCCGCCGCTCGACTGCGCGAACACCAGGTCGGCCCGGATGCCACCCGGATTCATGAAGGCCGCCACCGCCTGGTTCGACGCCTGGGTCGCCTCGAGCTGGGCATCGGCAATCACGTCACCCAGCGGTGACTCGCCGGCGGCGTTGGGGGTCTTCAGGATGTCGCCGGTGATGCTGGCCACGACTTTGTTGGCCAGCGGCGCCGCCACCGCGTCGTACTTGGTGATGAGCGCGGTCTGCTCGGCGTCTTTGGCCACGGTGCGGGTCGCGATCACGTTCTGGCCCTTCGCCTTGGTGACGTGGCCGGTGAGCTCGTCGATCTCGAGATCGATGTCGGTGATCAGGCGGCCCGCATGGGCGGCGCTGGTGATCAGCTTGCCGTCGATCTCGCACACGTGGGCAGCGTTGGTGTGACCGCTGACCACCACGTCGACCGCCTTGTCCAGCTGCTTCACGATCTCGAAGATCGGGCCCGAGACGCCCACGCACTCGCTGTACAGGCCGGTGGCCGCTCCGCCCTCGTGGATCAGCACCACGATGCTCTGGACGCCGCGCTTCTGCAGTGCGGGGACCAGCGCGTTGATGGTCTCGGCTTCGTCCTTGAACTCGAGGCCCGAGACACCGTCGGGGGCGGTCACGAGCGGCGTGCCTTCGAGGGTGAGGCCGATGAAGCCCACGTGGGCGCCCCGGAACGAGCGCACCGTGGTGCTGGGGAAGATGGTCTTCTTGGTGGCCTTGTCCACCACGTTGGCCGCCAGGTATTCGAAGCTGGCACCGGCGAAGTCGTCGCCGTCCAGGCAGCCATCGACTGGGTGACAGCCGCCGTTCTTCATGCGGAGCAGCTCGTCGACGCCTTCGTCGAACTCGTGGTTGCCCACCGAGGCAACGTCGAGCCCCAGGAGGTTCATCGACTCGATGGTGGGCTCGTCGTGGAACAGCGCCGAGAGCAGCGGCGTGGCACCAATGATGTCACCGGCGGTGACGATCAACGTATTTTCGTTCTGCGCCTTCAGCGTCTTCATGTGCGTGGCGAAGAACTCGGCTCCACCGGCCTCGACGAAGTCGGTAGCGGGGTTCGGACCGGTGGTGATCTTGCCGGTGGACCCGGACGGCGGCTTCAGGTTGCCGTGGAAGTCGTTGAACGCGAGCAGCTGGACCGGGACCGTGCCGCAGGTCCATTCGGAGTGAGCAACGGCGTACGCGCGGAGCTGCTTGAACGCCTTGGGGCCGACCCACTTGACGGCGTCGAGGGCGGCCAGATCCTTGAACCAGTTGTCGTCGTGCGTTCCGAGAACGCCGTCGGCGCCCTTGCGCGCTGCCACGATGTTGGCCGCGGCCTTGGAGTAGAGCGCCGCGTCGTCGTCGAGGACCTCGAGGCTGGCTTCGCTGGCCAGACGGAGGACTGCGCACGCTTCCGGGCTGCCATCTTTGATGCCTGCCACGTCGGCCTTCCCGGTCAGAAACGGGTCGTCCTCGCCGTCGAAGTCCTCTTCCCCGGCCGCCTCGGGACCCCCGCTGTCCGCGGAGCACGCTACCGCGACCGCCGGAACCAGAGCCGTCAGGAGCCCACCGATGCGCCAAAGGGTCGAAATGCTTTTCATTTGTCCTCCATGGCTTATGTAAGCCCGAGTCTCACAGTGGCGCACCATGTAGGACTCTGGAGCACAGTTCAATGGTCATTTCGCCGACGCCGGTCGCGGCGGGGATGCCACGCCCGGTTTGGGCTCATTTCACGATGGTGGCGCAGCCGACCTGGATCTCGACCTTGGCGTTGGTCGACTTCTGCACGTCGGAGCACAGCGCGCCGATCAGCACCACCTGCCCGCCGGCGTCGTAGTCCCAGCAGGGCGAGGCCTGGCAGGTGTCGGTGGGGCTGCTGCGCTTGGGCACGATGGTGGTCTTGCCATCCAGCGTGACGACCACGTTCACCTTGTTCTTGTCGATCGCCTTGCCCGGCCCGGGGTCAGGAAGCTGGTAGACGCATCCGAGCACCGTGCCGCGGATCTTCACGATCGAGTCGGCGAGCGCCTGCGCGTTGAACGTGCCCTTGGTCAGATCATAGTGGCAGGGCACAGCGGGGTCAGCCGAGCTCTGCTGATAGGTGCCATCGCACCCCGCCGGCACCAGGTCGGGAGCACCCGCCTTGGCGAACGCCGACAGCGCGCGACGCATGTAGTACGGCGGTGCTTCTGCGTCGCCCGGCTTGGTGTCGGACCCGGGAACGCCGATCACGATGGTGCGCGTGGGCTTGCTCGCGTCTTTGTACGCGGCGTCGAGCATGCTCACCACGTTGTCGGGGTTCTCCCAGTCCTCGCAGCCGATCGAATCCTTGTAAGCCGGCCGTGGCGGGCTGGCGAGCGAGGTGCAGGTGAAGCCACCGTCGGTGATCAGCACCACCACCCGCAGGGCGCCCGTGGGCAGCGAGAACGAGCCGAGCCCGGCGATCGCCGCCTTGAGCGCGTCGTAGCCGGGCGTCGCCGACCCATTCGGCTGCGTGCCGGCGAGCCAGTTGTAGATGCTCTGCCGAACGCCGGGCGTGTTGCTCTTCGCCTTGCCGGTGTCCCCAAGCGGGACCTGGGGCAGCGCCGAGACCCCGCAAGAGACCGGAAAGCCAGCCACGCAGGGCGGGCCGGGCACTTCGCCCGCGGGGTACGCGGTGAGACCGAGCGAGAGGTTGTCGAAGCCGGCGGTGTCGATGGCCTGCACGATGGCCAGCTGCGCCGCGGTCCACTTGCCGGCTTGCGCCATGCTGGTGCTCTTGTCGATCACCATCAACATGCCGAGGGGGGCCTGCTTGGCTTCCACCTGAAGCTCGGCGCAGGCGTCCCCGGCGGGGCCGTCGTTCGGGCCGGTGTCGAGCAGGGTCCCGCCCGTGTTGCCGATGCCGCCGCCGCCGCCGCCCCCCCCGGCCCCGCCCGCGCTCGAACCCCCACTTCCGCCGCTGCTCGACGCCGAGCACCCGCCGGCCAGAGCCCAAGCCACCGAAGAGAACGCGAGTGTCGCGCCAAATAGCCAAGATCGCATGAAGCCCTCGCGCCGAGCGTACCACGGCGCGCGCAAGCCCGACCGGCAGAGGCCCGGCGGACGCAGATTTCGCGGAAGTCAGCCCCGAAGAACTGCGGAATGCGCTATCGGTACGCGCCTTGCAGCCGCGAGCGCGGGCTGAAGTCTCCGGAGGACTCACTATGTCGATTCGCCGTTCCTCGATTGTCGGGTGGTTGGTGGCGGGCACGTTTGCCGTAGCTGCGGGTTGCGGGGGAGACGGGGCGGATGGCAAGAACGGGAAGGATGGGGTGAACGGTGCCGACGGCGCGCCCGGGCAGCCGGGGCAGAACGGCGTGGATGGGTCGGTGGGCGACCCCGGGCCGGCCGGCGAGGCGGGCCCGCCAGGCCAGCCGGGCCAGGGCTACCTGGCGCTCGAAGCCGCCGGGATTGTGGGCTTCGTGAAAGACACCGCCGACAAGCCGGTGGTGGGCGCCACGGTCTACCTGGTGCCGAGCGCCGACATCCCCACCGCCGCGCTGGAGCCGAAGGACATCACGGTCGAGAAGACCAGTACCATCGACGAGCCGCTCGAAGATCCCATCGCGACCAAGGGCACCGGCTACGTGCAGGCGGTCACGGATGTCGACGGGGTCTACCGGATCCCCACCGTGCCGGCGGGCAGCTACTTCGTGACGGTGGTGCCGGCCAAGACCGACGACGGTCACCTGCCCGGCGGCAGCATGTGCCGGACGGCGTCGGCGTCGACCGCACTGGTCGGCAAGCAGTGGAACATCGATCTTTCCACCAAGCCCAGCGCCAAGGCCGAATACGTCGGCACCAGCGTGTGCCTCTCGTGCCACGGCGTCACCCATCAGAAGCAGACGCTGCACGCACTGGGCCTGCGGGTGATGGGTCAGACCGGCGGGCTCCAGAACTACAGCCGATTCGCCGACTGGAACAAACCCCTCGACACCAAGTTCACGGCCGCAGGCACCACCATCTACGTCTACGGTTACAACGGCAACTCGGCGTCGCCCGACTGGAAGGCTTCGGAGACCAACCCGGGCTCGGGGGTGAGCTTCACGATCAAGCTCTACTCGAGCGCCGGCAAGTACTACGTCGATCTGACGAACGTCGCGGGCACGGCCGCGACCAAGACCTACGAGACGCGCATCAGCTATGGTGGCGGGCTCTACAAGCAGCGCTACCTGACCAAGATCGGTCCCAGCTGGTACGTCATGCCGCTGCAGTTCAACTTCCAGGGCCAGACCGCCGAGGCGTCGCACCCCTACGCGCGCTGGGTCTGGCAGCACTACAACGCTCAGAACTGGTACGACGAGGCCACCAAGAGCCTGAAAGAGCCGGCCAAGACCAAGAGCTTCGACAACAACTGCGCCGGTTGTCACATGACCGGGTTCAAGCTGACGGGCAACGCGACCGCCGGCTTTGCCGCCCACGGCGTGCCCGATGAAAAGGGCGAGATGGACTTCGACGGAGACGGTCAACTCGAACAGCTCAACATGGGCTGCGAGACCTGCCACGGGCCGGGCTCGGAGCACTGGGAGTGGGCCGGTCAGGGCAGAGCGGTGGTGAGCCCGAACTTGCTCACGCCCGAGCGCGAGGTGGCCATCTGCACGCAGTGCCACAGCCGCCCGCTGGGCGTGGGCGGTGGGAACACAGAAACACCGATGGACGCCAGCGGCCGCATGCTGGTGGCCGGCTCGTCACGGGCCACCTTCTTGGCGAACCACGTGTCGAAGTTCGACGAGGGCCTGTGGGACGCGGTGAAGGGCGACGGCAAGCACTCGAAGAAGCACCACCAGCAGGCGTCGGACTTCATCCGGTCGGGCAAGTACCGCAATGGCACGCAGCTGGTCACCTGCGCCTCGTGCCACGACGCGCACGGCAAGACGGAAGAGAACCACCAGCTGCGGGGCAAAGAAGACAACACGGCCACCGGCGAAGGCCAGTGCATGAGCTGCCACGGGGCCACCTTCCCGACGGGCGCCACCTTCAGCGACCGCATGCGCGCCCACTACAAGAAGTACTTCATCCCCGATGTGCCCAAGGCCAGCACCAAGTGCGTGTCGTGCCACATGCCCAAGACCGCGAAGTCCGGCTCGGGCCTCCCCGGCCTGTCGGTGAGCGGGATCACGTACTATCACGGCGACATCTCGAGCCACCTGTTCGAGGTGCCCAGGAAGGCTGACATCGCGACCAAGGCCGCCGACATGATGCCCATCCCGCACACCGACGCGTGCGGCAGCTGCCACCCGTTCGCGCAGTAGCGCCTGGCCGCTCAGGCCTTCGAAGCCGGCTCCGAGCGCGGGGCCGGCTTCGACGTTGGCGGGAGCGAGCCTCGGGCGCCAGGGCGCGTCGCCATCTCGATCAGCACGGCCAACCCGAAACACACGAAACCGATGACGCACAGCACGTGGCCGATGCTCATCGCGGCGATGACCGGAAGCGGCTTGGGGACGACGATCGAGTAGCTCATGACCGCCAGCGCCGCGAGCACCGTGTAACACGCGGTGCGCAGCAAGAGCCCCTGCGGCAGCCGCGCCAGAACGCTGCGCAGGCTCACGGCGCCCCTCCCGACGCGGGCGGTGCCGCGCTGGTCGCGCTCGGCGGCTTCACCGTGCTCGGCTTCGGCGCCTTCTTGCCGAACTTGCTGAAGGGGTGGGCAAAGCCGTGACACCCGCCGCTGGTACAGCTGACTTCGTTCTTGCTGAGCTCTTTCTCCAGCGACTGGTGATCCGAGATGCTCTTGAAGTGAGTCAGCGTGCCCGAGTGGCACTGCCGGCAGTTGACGTTGTCATAGGCCTTGTAGAGGTCGATTTCGTCGATGGCGCGGTCGAGCGGCTTGTCCTTGTACCCGCCGAAGTAGTAGTGCCACACGTGCTTCATGCCGTTCAGCTTGGTCATCGGGTAACCGAGCATTCCGTAGTCGGCGTGGCAGACGTAGCAGTTGCGAGCCCCGAAGAACGGGTTGCGCGCGTGACGGGCCGCCAGCGAGTCGCTCGCGGCCTGCTCGGCGTTCCAGGTGTGCCCTTGCATCACGTGACACGACCCGCAGAATCTGCGCTCGGTCGTCTCTTGCATCCCGAGGGTGGTCGATGCGATGGCCACGGTGGCCGGAAGGACGCCCACTCCGAAGAGCAGCGTGAGCTTGGTGGTGACCCCCAGCGCGGGCTTCTTCACCAGATACCAGATCACGATCGCGGCGGAGCCCAGGGCCGCGACCAAGCAGAGATACCCAACGGGAGTGACGTGTGACAGCACTGCGCGGTGTCCTCTTTGTCATTTCGGCTCGGCTGGGGCAATCTCCGCGACTGCTCATGAGCTCGGAGCAGCGGCGATCATGCGCAGAGTTTGCATGGCGCGGATGGAGCGGGGTCCTGCTCGTCATCGCGGCCGCGCTCTCGTGGGCCTGTGCCGACGGCGGCAGCGACGACCCCCGCGGCATCAAGATCCCCGTCGAATGGGCCCAGGCCCGCCGGGTGAAGAGCCACCAGAGCCACGTGGGCAAGCGCAAGATCGAGTGCAGCAAGTGCCACGAGCTCGAACGGGGAGAGCTCGGCGGTGTGCGGCAAGAGCGGTGCACGGAGTGTCACGCCGGCGAGGCAGAGATCGTCCACGCTGCGAGCAAGGCCAAAGAAGCGCATGGGGCGCTGGCGGGCGCCAGCTGCCTGGATTGCCATGCGTTCAGCCTCGAGCCCGGCGAGGATCCGAAGGCGGCGCCGACCGCTTGGGAGTGCCAGCGCTGCCATGGCGAAGCGCCGGCCGATGACGCGCCGGCGGTGGTCGTTCACCGCTCGCAGGCCTGCCGCAGCTGCCACGAGCCGCACGCCAAGCCGCCCGTCGAGCAGACCAGCTGCCCGGCGTGCCACGGCGGGGTGAACGCAACCCATGCCACGGAGGGCAAGTCGCCCGAGCGGGTGTGCACCACCTGTCACGTGTCGCAGCACGCCTTGGGCAAGGCCGCCAACCTGCAGTGCGCCAAGTGCCACGCCGAACAGAAGCCCCTCGTGCCGGCCAGCGCCACCTTCTCCGGCGGACACGACACCTGCACCGGATGCCACCGCCCCCACGACTTCCGGCGCGAGAACGTGGTCAGCTGCCGGTCGTGCCACGAAGACCGCCCCGTGCTGGGCGGCGGACGCATTGCGCAGCACGCGGCTTGCAACTCGTGCCATCGCCCGCACGACGTGAAGGCCGATCCGAGCAGAGCGTGCATCGGCTGCCACGGCGCGGGCAAGACCGACCACCCCAAGGCCAAAGGAAGAGCGTCGCCCTGCACCTCGTGCCACGACCCGCACCCCGGCAACGCGGTGGCGGCCAAGCCGCGCGCTTGCTCGAGCTGCCACTCGGAGGCCCCGGGAGACAAGGGCTTCCACGCCAAGGGCGTGGCGTGCACCGGGTGCCACGCGCCGCACCGCTTTGCCCTGGACAAAGCCAGCACGGCCACCTGCGCCCGCTGTCACACCCAGCAGGTCTCGCTGACCCTGCAGAGCGAGGGGCATCGCGAGTGCGGCGAGTGCCATGCGGGGCTGCCTCACAAGCCCGGCCCGGTGAAGCCTTGCGGGGGCTGCCACGAGAAGCCCGCGGCGCAGGTGAACCGCGGCCACGCGGACTGCCAGCGCTGCCACGAGCCGCACAGCACCAAGATGCAGAAGCGCTGCGATGGCTGCCATGCCCAGGAACACCAGCTGGCGCCCGCCGGCCACAAGCAGTGCACGATTTGCCACGACGCGCACACCGGAGACGACAAGCCCGGGGGCTGCGCCCGGTGCCACGCGGCGCAGCAGAAGGCACCCCACGCGAAGGTGGACGGGAGCTGTGCCAAGTGCCACCGGCCTCATGGCCCCGGCGGGGTTGCAAAACCCCCTGCTTGCGGCAGTTGCCACCAGCAAGGCTCCCTGGCGGGCCTGCACCTCGACGCGCGGCACCGGGACTGCCTCAAGTGCCACACCGGCCACGGCGAGCGGCGACCCGAGCGCGCCGCCTGTGGCGCTTGCCACACGAATCTGCAAAAACACCACCCCGAAGCGGAGCGTTGCAGTGGGTGTCATCTGTTCAAAGGCGGCTGAGGAATGGCTGTCGACATGAAAATGGGTTGGGTCCTGGGCGCGGTGATCGTGGCCGCGGGTGGGTACGCGTGGTTCGGCGAGAGCTTCCGGAGGGATCGACCGATGCCCGAGCCGGCGTCGACCCGCGCAGCCACGCCACTCCCCGACCTGTCGCCCGAGCCAGCGGCCGCCGGCCTGATCGAAGGCACGGCGCTCGAGGTGCTGGACGTGCCCGGCTACACCTACATTCGGGTGGGCGCCGCGGGGTCCGAAGGGCAATGGGTCGCGGTCACCACCGCCAACGTGAAGGCCGGCGCCTTGGTGCGCGTCCGCTCGGACACGGTGATGAGCAACTTCGAGAGCAAGACCCTCGGTCGCGTCTTCGCCTCGATCCACTTCGGCTCGCTGGTGGACGGCCAGGCCGCCGGACCGCTGCCCGCCGGTCACCCGCCGGCCACCGCGGCACTGCCCCCGGGTCACCCGCCCGCGGCGCCGGCGCCGAGCACCAGCGCGGCCGTGGGCAAGGCAACCGGGGGGACCGCACGAACCATTGCCGAGGTCTTTGCTCAGAAGCAGGCGCTCTCGGGCAAGAAGGTCCGCGTGCGCGGCACGGTGGTCAAGCTCACCGGCGGCATCATGGGGAAGACGTTCTTGCACTTGCGCGATGGCACCGGCAGCGAAGAAGCGAAGAACCACGACCTGACCGTGACCACCACCGAAGAGCTGGCGCGTGATCAGACCGTGACGCTGGAGGGCACGCTGGTGCTCGACAAGGATCTGGGCGCCGGCTACCGCTACGACGCGTTGCTCGAAGACGCGGTCAGCGTGCGGTGACTCACGGCACGGCGCCGGTCACTAGGCCGTCGACGTGGGTGTCGGGGAACAGGAACTTGAGCGTCGAGTCGACGTTCTCGTGACAGAACCAACACGCCGAGGACTGGATGTGCGGCGCGGGGGGTGGAAGGGCGTGACAGCCGTCGCAGCCGGTCTGGCTGCCGTCGACCACGGTCCACTTGGGCGCGGTGTGCTTGCCACCGGAAGGGGCGCCGCCGGGGAAGGCCGCGCCGTGGCAGTAGCTCTTGCCGCACGTGCCACTCGAGTAGCTGGGGCTGGCGCCGGCGGTCAGCGCAACGCCTGCGAACACCAGCTCGGCGGAGGCCGCGCCGTCGAGGTGACCGGGATCGTTCACGGCCTTGGGAAGCACGTGACATTCGGCGCAGGGCACGGCGCGCGCGCGCCCGCTGCCGGCCAGGTGCGCCTGATGAGCACCGACGCCGGGCGAGGTGGTCGACGCGCTGCCCGAGAGATCGCTGGGCGGCGCGTCGTTCGTGCCACCATGGCAGCCGTTGCACTGGGTGGGAACGACCACGTCGACGTTGCCGTCGATGTGCTTCGAGCGGTCCTTGATGGTCACGTGGTCGTCGCCCACCACCGCGCCATGACAGCGCCCGCAGGCCGCCATCTGCACGTGCGGTGCTGGCGGCGGCATGGCGTGGCAACCCGTGCAGGGGAGCCGGCCTGCGTCGCTGGTCCACGGGGGCGACGCGGCGGTTGCGGAGGGCGAGTGGCACCACGCATCGCTGCAGACGCGCGCCTGCCGATCCCAGCTGGGGCTCCGGAGCTTGGAGAGGGCCACACCCGAGAACATCACCTCGGCGGGCGAGTCGGAGTCTGCGTGGCCAGGGTCACCGTACTGCGCGGGCACCTGATGGCACTCGCCACACGCCACGGCCCGGCCAGCCGCCCCGCCGGCCAGGTGAACGCGATGGGCGCCGACGCCGAGCGCGCTCACCGCGGTGTTGCCGGCCAGATCGCGGGGCGGCGCGGGATCCCCCTCGCCTCCGTGGCACGCATCACAGGCGAAGTTGCCGAGCTGGACCTTGCCATCGACGTGAAGGGCAGCGTTCACGAAGCCGCTCTGGCCCATCACCTCGCCGTGGCAGCTGTGGCAGCTGTCCCGCTGTGGGTGCGGCGCCGGCGGGGGCAGCCCGTGGCAGGTGCCGCACGCCGCGTCGGACGCGCGCGGCAGAGTCCACGCCGCGTCGGAGCCCCGGTGACAGTACGAATCGGTGCAACGGCCGCTGGCGGGGTCGTAGCTGGGCGCCCGGTTCCCCAGCTTGGCCCGAGCACCGAAGGCCACCTCGGCGGGCAGCGGGTCGTCGGCGTGGCCAATGTCGCCGGTTTCTTCCGGAACGACATGGCACTCGCTGCACGCCACGGGGCCGTGGGTCGCGCCCGCGCGCAGATGGATTTGATGCGCGCCGACCCCGGGCTGCGCGGGCAGGGTGTTGCCGGCCAGGTCGCGGGGCGGCGCCGCCCGCTCGAGCTCGCTGCCGCCGCGTGCGGCGTCGCCATGGCACGCGCTGCACGACGAAGCGTTCTGCCGGCGCTGGTCGTCGCGCGGACGCTGACAGCTGGGCGCCAGCGCCGCGCCGAGCAGAACGAGCAGCGCCCACCTCAGGTCAATTCTCATGGCAGTACCTGCACATGGTCGAGCCCTCGGAGCGCGCGCTCTTCCAGCCTTTGGGGTGAGGGTTGCCACCGTAGGCACCCACGGTGTGGCAACGGATGCAGTTGGTGGCCGGGCCCTGATCGTGACAGGCCGCGCAGCTCGAGATGTCGCGCCGGGCGTCGCGCCCGTGCCCGCTCGGCGCGCCGGTGATCCAGCCGGCCGGGTGCGGGTTCCGGCCGTTCTTGTGGCCACCGCTCACGCCGCGTTCGAGGTGGCAGCCGTCGCAGCTGGCCGGCGTGTGACAGCGGGCACAGCGCGCGGGCTGGGACTGCGCCTCGATGGCGTGCCGCGTGACGAAGTCACCGCGGTGCACCAGGCTGCGCTCGATGGACTCGGGCCGGCGCTTTTCCACCGAGAGGTCCTGGCTCGCGTCGTGGCAGTCGTCGCAATGCTGCTGCGTGTGACACTGCTGGCAGAGCTTCTGCTGCTGGCGTGCGGCCTGCCCATGGTTGCGCTGAAAGCCGGCGTCGTGCTTGGCGAACGACTGGGGCAAGAGCCGCTCGAGGTCGCGCTTTTCGTGACAGGGCGCGCACTCGGCACGGTCCCACTGCTTCTGGTGCTCGTGACACTGAAAGCAGCTTTCCATCACCGGGAAGAGCGCCGAGTCGCGCTCGGTGGCGCCAGCATGACACGGCACGCACTGCCCTTTGACGTCACGCATGGCGAGGTGCTTCTGGTGGCTGAAGCGGATGGTGTACGCCAGCGGCGGCGGCACGTGCGTGGGCGGCGTCACCGCCAGCATCTCCGGGTCGTCGCCGCGGTGACAGCGCGTGCACAGTCGCTTCTCGGGGAACACCTGCTTCGGGGTGGCAGTCAGCTTGTGGCAGGTGGTGCAGCTCAGACACTCGGGGAGGCCCGGGCCACCGCAGCGCAGCCCCGACAGATGGCGCGCATGCGGAAAGCGGCTCGGCGCACGGTCGGCGCACGCCGCGACCAGAGCGGCGACGCACGCCAGCGCGAGCATCAGGCCCCTCACCTCACCCCCCCCGAGGCATAGCGAAGCCGAACTTGGGTCTGCGCGTCGGCCGCGGCGTAGGGCGTGCGCGCATACGACGCGCCCCACAGGGCAGAGAGGTGGCGCGAGAGCAGCCACTCGACGGTGCCCGCATAAACGCTGGACGTGTCGTAGCCCGCGATCGGCTCGTCGTAGCGGTAGTGGTATGCCTCGAGCGTGGCGTGCAGATCGAGCTGGATGCGCTGGCGCCAGGCGTTGCGCATGGACACATAGCCGTTTTCCGACGCGTCGACCCGCGCCACCGAGAGCAGGAGCACGGTCCGATCAGTGTGGCCCGGGGTGATGCGCGCGCCCAGCTCGCTGCGCTGCCCCAGGTCGGCGCGCGAGTGAACCTGCACGAAGCCCGACCCAGTCAGCGTCAGCTGCCGCCAGAGCTTCGCGCGGAAGCTGCCACCCGCCTCTTCGTAGGCGTCGGTCGAGAACACTCCGAGCACGCTCTGGCGCGAAAGAAACAGCGCGGGCTCGGCGTGCAACACCTCGGCCTCGAGCTCGAGGGCGAGAAGCGGGGTGTAGTGGGCCCACAGCCGGCCGTCCGCCATGCGTCGCGCGTCGAGCTCCAGCACCGCCGTTCCGCCGACCGTGACCTTCTGCGATGGATCGTAACGCGCGTCGGCGCCCAGGTTCCGGTACGCGAGCCCGCCAGCCTCGCGTTGCTCGTGGACCGAGGCGCCGACGTCGAGCCGGGGTGAGTCGTAATGGATGCGGCCACCTGCCAGCCAGTGCTCGGCGCGACGCGGCTCGGGGAACGCGGCTGGGTCGCGCCACAAGGAGTCTGCCGCCGAGCCGAGCTGGTGATAGCCCGGTCGCGCCGCCCAGCGCGGCAAGACCGTGAGCCCCGCGTAGGCATCGGCGCCCAGGCCCAGCGGAAGCGCTGCGCCACCGGCCACACCGTCGAAGCGTGCGTAACGGGCAGCGCCGCCGGCAACGTGTTGGCGGCCCAGCCGCAGCCAACCGGGGCCATTGCGATAGCGCACGTTGGCGTTCTGCACGTCGCCGTCCATTCGGCGCCCCGCCCCGGCCTCGCCAAAGGTGGCGCTTCCCCAGACATCGAGCTCGACGTCGAGGCTTCGCTTCTGCCCCGGACCATCGAGATCGTGCGCGGTGAGCGACACGTATTCGACGATGGGCGCCGCGGTCTCTTCGGTCACGAGCGCGCCGTTCGGCCCAGGCGCGAGCGCGCGCTGATAGAGCCGGAAGTGGGTCTCGCTGCGCACCAGCACCTCGGGCGCCGGTGCGTCGATGACCACCGGCTCAGCCAGGGCGGCCGACGACCAGGCGACGGCCACGGCCACGCAGCGACAGCGCATCCTGATCACGCCGCCATCGTCGAACAAACAGGGAGCAATTGCCCGTGAAAGAATTGCGCCTCAGCAGGTGGTGCACTCGCAAGAGACCTTGGCCGGACTGCTCGCCGGTGTGGCGCAGGCGTCGTAGGGCGACACGCAGAAGTAGTCGGCGAGGCACGAGCACGCGAGGGCCGCGCAGGTCATGCCCGGAAGCACGCAGCGGTACTCGGTGGCC
Source organism: Polyangiaceae bacterium (assembly GCA_023150915.1). Taxonomy (GTDB): domain Bacteria; phylum Myxococcota_A; class Polyangia; order Polyangiales; family Polyangiaceae; genus JADJKB01. Next base: position 32,478 of record JAKLKA010000015.1, on the reverse strand, counting down.
ATTGCCTTGTACTCGGCACAAAAGCCCTTGGTGCATGTGGAGCAGTCCTTGACCGGGGCGCAGGTCAAGATCGGCACGCACGGCCCCCAGCAGGTGCCCTGGACCGACGGCACCTCGCCTTTGGCGCAGGTGGGCGGCATCGATTTGCAGTTCACGGGGCTCGGGTCGCACGCCACGGTCGCGCCCCCTCCGCTGCCGCCGGCGCCGCCGGTTGCGCCGCTCCCACCGGTTGCGCCGCTCCCACCGGTCGCGCCGCTCCCACCGGTCGCGCCGCTGCCAGCAGCGCCGCCGCCACCGGTCGCGCCGCTGCCGCCGCTGCCGCCACTGCCACCAGCGCCGCCGCTGCCACCGCTTCCGCCCGTGGCGCCGCCGTCTTCCGACGACTCGCCACCGCACGCCGCACACGCGAAGGAAATCACCAGGGCGCAGACTCGCTTCATGGTGAACGGGAGCGTACCCGGAAGTCGCCTGGAAGGTCGAGAGCCGCCGTGGTACGCAGCGAGCATGCAGCGCTTGTTCGGCGGGGTTTTATTGGGCTGGGTCGCCTTCACGGGCTGCGGGGGCTCGACCGACGGGGGCGGCACCAGCGCGGCCCCCGTTGCAAAAGAGAAATTCCCGGCAGAGCTGGCGCGCGCGGTCTGCGACAACATCGGCTCGTGCTGCCAGCAGGCGGGCTATGTACACGATGCCGCCAAGTGCGCGGTGCTGCTCGAGGGCATGTACAAGAACATGACCACCGGCGCGGTGCAGTACGACCCGCAGAGGGGCGGCGATTGCGTGGCCCACGCGGCGAGCATGGTGAAGGCCTGTGGCGGCGCTCCGGATCCGGGTCCCTGCGAGAACGTGGTGGTCGGCACCGTGGCGGCGGGCGGCAAATGCACGTCCAGCGCCGAGTGCATCGCGCCGGCCGGCGGCGACGCGGACTGCAACGACGGCGTTTGCGTGCAAGAGCCCCGCGGCAAGCTGGGCGACGGGTGCTCGAGCACCTGCACCGAGGATGGGGCCACCACCTCGTGCAGCGGCGGGATGGGTGGCGCCAGCGGCGGAAACGCCAGCTGCTTCACCAACGACGGGCTGGTGTGCCGCTCCGACGGCAAGTGCGGCGCCGCCGCCAAGATCGGCGAGACCTGCTCGTATGACGACTGCGTCGCGAGCGCTTACTGCGACATGTCCGCCGAAAAGTGCGTCGCCCGCGTGGCGTTGGGGGGCACGTGCACGGGTGAGGGCCAGTGCGCCGACGGTGCGTACTGCGGGGGCGGCAAGTGCGTTGCCGAGAAGGCCACGGGTGCCGCGTGCGGGGACTGGGTCGAGTGCGCCTCGCACGAGTGCGACGACGGCAAGTGCGGCTCGGATTTCGTTTCCAAGACCATGTGCACGGGCACATCGAACACCAAGTGATGCAAAGCAAGCCTTCCATTCGTCGGGCGGGGATCGTGTTCGCCGGCGGGCCCGCCCCCGGAGCCAACTCGGTGATCGCCGCTGCCACCATGGCGTTCCGTCGCAACGGGCGCGAGGTGGTCGGCTTCATGAACGGTTACTCGGGCCTGCAGGAATACGACGCCGAAACCCGCCCGCTGGCCGAGGGCAGCGACTATTTCGTGTTCCAAGATCACCACCTGCGCGGGCTCCGGAACGCGCGCGGCATCTTGGTGGGCACCGCTCGGGCCAATCCCGGCAAGGCGGTGCGCTCGCGCGCCGATCTGTCCGATCCGGTCAAGACTGCGCCGCTTCGGCGGGTGCACCGGGGGCTGCTCGACCTGGGTATCGACGCGCTGGTGTCGATCGGTGGGGACGACACGCTCAAGAGCGCCAACCTGCTGTTCGAGTACCAGAAGCAGCTGCCCGCGGGCGACAAGCGCGTGCACATCGTGCACGTACCCAAGACCATCGACAACGACTATCGCGGCATCGACTTCACCTTCGGGTTCTTCACCGCGGTCGACTTCATGGGCAAAGAGCTGCTCAATCTGCGCGCGGATGCGATGGCCACCAAGAGCTACTTCATCGTCGAGACCATGGGCCGAAAGACCGGCTGGCTCGCCTACGGGGTAGCCATTGCCGGCGAGGCGCACATGGTGGTCGGCGTGGAAGACGTAGAGGGCGCGTTGGCAGTCGAAGAAGAGGTGACCGATGCAGCCGGCGTGACTCACCGAGAGACGCGGCTCTCGCTCGATGCGCTGTGCGATCGCATCGTGGATCTCATCCTCACCCGCGAGAAGCGCGGCAAGCACTACGGTACCGTGGTCTTGGCCGAGGGGTTGGCCGAGATCCTGCCCCACTCGTTCTTGCAGGGCGTGCCGCGCGACGAGCACGGGCACGTCTCGCTCGGGCGAATCGACATCGGCAAGCTGGTGGCCGAGCTGGCCGCCAAGCGTTTCCGCGAGCGCACGGGGCGCGACAAGCGACTCACCGGCGTGCAGCTCGGCTATGCCTCGCGCTGCGCGGCCCCCCACGCCTTCGACGTGATGCTGGGCAGCCAGCTGGGCCTGGGCGCCTATCGTGGCCTGGTGGACGAAGGCCTCGACGGGCACATGGTCAGTGTCAGCGGCCAGCTCGATCTGCAGTTCGTGCCGTTCCGCGAGCTGGTCGACCCAGAAACGCTGATCGCCGGGGTGCGCTACCTGCGCACCAGCAGCGATTTCCACCGGCTCGCCCGCCAGCTCGAGACGCGGATCGAGCCTCAGCCGCGCTGACGGGCGACCGGGCGGGCTCGGCCGCAACGGTGACCGCGGCCGCGCAAGCACAGGGCCGCGCGATCCCACTTCACGGCACCCAGGGTGAGGGCGCTCAGGGTGTCGACGTTCACGCTGACCTCACGCGCACCGGCGTCCAGCCCGGCGACCTCCGCCCAGGGCACGCGCCAGAGGCGGCCGCCGCTCGCCACGAGCAGGGGGCGGGCCCCGGGAGACTCGACGTCGTGCGCGACCACGCCGCCGAGACCGACCGCCAGCACGCCACCGCCGGCGCGCGCCGAGAAGCCGTCGGCGGCCAGAGCGAAGGCCCCGGCACGCACCGGGTAGCGGATCAGCGCACGGCCCATGCCCCGCACCAGCGCCGAGTCGAGATCGCAGCTGACGGCCAGCCAAGCGAGCTGGTCTTCGTGCCGCACGGCCACTCGCCACAGCGCCTCGGAATAGTCGAAGCCCGGGCCCGGTTGGCCGCGCAAGCGAAGTCCCCTCATCCGAAAGACCGTGAGGGCGACCCGCGCAGCGCCCCCCGTTTGCCAGAGCTCGACCTGGGGTGGCAGGTGCGCTCGCGCCGCGATCGGCGCGGCGCTGCCGGTGAGCTCGAAGCTCAGCTCTTCGGTGCCGGCGAGCACTAGCATGATCGACGGCAACGCTAGCGCAGCGAGTGCGGCGAGTCTTTGCTTGACGCCTGACGCCTGGCTGGACACGGTTCTCGGGTCATGCTCCCGAGCGACATGCCGCGCGAAGTCGCATGGCCGCCGTCCGAGCCCGGAGATCGTGACCGCCTGCTCACGGATGTGAGCCGCCATTTCGCGCTGCGCTTCCCCGGGTTCTCGCCCTGGGAAGAGTGCCACGCCTGGACCAACGCGGTGTATCGCGCGCGCGCGCACTGGACCCCGGCCTTCGGCGGCGAGCAGTATTCCCTGGGCCGGGCCTGGTACACCCACCTCGAAGAGGACCTGTCGGACGATTACTTCGAGAACGCCGCCGCCTCGAATCGCCTGGTCGAGGCCACGCTGCCGGGGATGCAGCAGCGCGTGCTCGACACGGTGCAGGCGCTCTCGGGTGGCTCGGCCACGGTCCGCGCCGGGTGGTGCGGCCCGGGTGTACACGTGTTCCCGAACGGCGAGGTGGTGGCACGTCGTGGGGGTGTCGTGCACTTCGACACCGAGGGGCTGACGGACGAGCACGTGCGCGCGAAGAAGCCTGCGCTCTCGCTGCTGCTCATGCTGCATGCTCCGCAGCGCGGCGGGGGCATTGCGCTGTGGGACGTGCTGCATTCGGGCGCCGATGAAGCCACGGCAGACGAGCTAGAGAGGCCCAGCACCCTGGTTGAGTACGGCGTGGGCGAACTGTGCGTATTCGACAGCTATCGGCTCCATCAGATCCAGCCGTTCGGCGGCCGTCGCGATCGCGTCAGCGTCACCGCGCACGCCGCCGAGGTCGAGCCAAACCAGTGGGAAGTCTGGTTCTGAAGCTCAGGTCAGCTGCCGCAGGTACTGGAACTTCGGCAGTGACAGATCTTGCGGGGTGAGCGCGAAGGCGTCGTCACCGGGGATCAGGTAGACGACGTCGGATTGCACGTCGGAAAAGTCGATGGCGGCGACGGCCTGCACGATGTAGCCGAACACGTCGCGACGCCAGAGGCTGTCTTGCTGGACACTGCAGCGCTGTGCGATGGCCTGGTCGGTGGGCGACCCGTGCACCATCAGGAAGGCCATGGTGAAGGTCAAGTAGCGCGGCGGTCCGTCGTAGGCCGGCCCCTGACGAGCGCCCTCTTCCGTCACCATGCCCTGGGTCCACATCTCGAAGTCGGCCACGGCCTTGTCGTGGTCGGGCCAATAATCCCAGCAGCCGTAGTCGACCGAGGCGAAGTTCACGCCAATGTGCTGCGCCGCCTGGAAATACAGCTGGCGCTTCTGGATCGGGCTCTGCATCGACGGTTGAGATCGAATCAAGCCGTGCAGTGCTCGTCGGAACGGATCGTTCGGGTAGGTACGCGCGGCGATCTCGATGGCGAAGACCGAGTTTGCCATCAGCCCGAGCCCGACCCGGTAGAGCGGCCAAACGAACCGCTGCGCCCGCCCGTGCGCGGGCCAGAAGTGCGGCCCGTGCCGTAGCGCGTTCCGAGCACCACCCCGGTGCCGACCGCGACCGCGACACCCACGGTGCCGATGGCGACCTTGGCAGCCTTGCTCATCGAGCCGGTGCCATCGGGGCTGGCGCTGGGCGCCGAGGTGCTCGAACCGAAGGCGGTCGCGCGCGCGGTCGGTGCCCAGCCCTTGAGCGAGGACGACCGACGACCCGCCGAGAGCTTCCTCGCCGGCGCGGTGGTTCCCGACTCCCAGCCGTAATCCGACCAGAAACCCTCCGACGACCCGGCATCACCGCCGTAGTAGTAGGGCGGCCACTCGCCAGCCTGCTCGAGCTTCTGCCTCTCGTCGGGCGACAGGTTGGGGCTGCCCGCAGAGAAATCGGTGGCTGCGACCATCTTCACGTCTATGCCCGCCTTCTCGTAGTCGACGAAGTCTTGGTTCAGGTCGTCCAGCTCGGCCGACTCGCCGCTGCCCGGCACCACGTAAAGCAGGCGTTTCACCCCCAGGCTCTTGAGCCCGTCGGGCGGCGGCAGCTTGGCGACGTAGCGATTGTCGAACTGGCGTGTCTCGTCGGTGTACGGACTCAGGCGCTTTCGATCGAGCACCAAGAGCGGCAGCGCGGCCAGCGTGCGGCGCTGTTGGGCCTTGGCAAAGAGCGGCTGGTAATACGCCACGGCGGCCAGGGTGAGGTGCGCCGGGACGACGCCCCGCGGGTGCGGCCAGTTGTCGAAGGTCGAGACCGGGTCGAAGCGATCGGCCATGCCGGCGGCCAGCGCCACGGCCTCGGGGCCCGGCAGGTCGACCAGCACCGCCGTGCCCGCGGCTGCCTTGTCGAACAGCGCCGCGATGGCCCTTCCGCGACGGTACGCGACATCCATCGCAGACGTGAAGATGGGCTTGAGCACGTCGCCGAGCGGCGTGGTGGGCGACTCGCCCGCGACGGGCGTCTTCGGCATGGCGGTGGGCGCCTCGAACAAGGTCGGCCAGTGGAACGGGCGCAGGTCACCTCTGACGGGCATGAGCTCGGCGCGCAGCCGGCCGAGCGCGCTGCGATCGAACGCGGTCTTCTGCTCGCCGTCGAACACCAGGTTCTCGGTGATTGCCCCGAAGTTCCAGCCGTAGTTGCGCTGCGTCTCCAGCGACGCCTGGTCGACGGTCTTGAAGTCGACCTCGTCTTCCCCGGCCGCTGCGCCGCAGATGGCGAGCGCACCGCCGATCACCGCGATGCCGCCGATCACCGTGGCCATGCCCAGCATTCCCGCGAGCGCCGTGCGGCGCGGCACGGCCACCGCGGTCTGCTCGGCCAGCCCCTCTTGCCACCACTTGGCGCCGACGATCCCAGGCTTGTCGACGCGATACGCTTCTTTGAAAGACGGGTCGTTCGGATTCACTCGTCACCTCGTGGTCGCTCGGGGTACCGAGCCTCGAGCGACCGCAGGAACTCCGGCTGGAACACCCCGTCGACTCGGATCGAATAACGGAAGTATGGGGCGCTTTCCACCCCGTGGTAGTCGCTGTCGTTGAACCAGTACGCGCGGCGGTCGATGAACAGCCGTTCCTGGCGCTCTTCGTCCCACAAGAACAAGCGCTTGTTGCCGCCTGGACAGAAGGTGATGAAGTGGTCGACCTCGGGTTTCTTGGCCGGGTCGCCGTCCAGGTGCACCGTGCCGTAGTCGAGCGCGCGCAGGCCCATGACGTTGCAGCGGCCGATCTGCGTGAACGGCAACCCCCTCACGAATGCGATGGTCTTCGGGAAGAAGGTGCGCGCTTCGCGGGTGAACGATTTGCCCTCCGCGCTGGCCTTCTCGTCCCAATAGTGGTTGGGGATCATCTCGAAGTACACCTTCCACGGGAAGTAGACGCCGTGGCGATACTCGAGCCAGAGCTGCTGACGCCGCGAAAGCGCACGCGGGCGCTCTTCGCCGAAGTCGAGGGTGTCTTGGTCGCGGGCGGCGATGGGGTCGTCGGCCAGCGACGCGAAGACCGCGCGGTCTTCGCGGGACAGTTGCCGGAGCACGCTGCCGTAGTCGCCCAGCGCCTCGGCGGCCAGCGACGGCGGCATGATCCCCATCGAGCGATGGCTGCCCCCGGTGTACGCCACCGGAACCTGCGCCAGCCCAAGGCACACCTCTTCGTGGATGGCGTCGAGCTCCGACAGGTCCAGAAGCTGCTCGAGATCGATGAAGGGCTGCCCCCAGATTCCGTGAATCACCGCGGAGGGTCAGGCTATCGCGACGAGGCTCGGGGCACCAAGCCTTTCGCGCCGGCTCGCCCGAGGGCGGCGCAGAGCTCGCCCGACTGCGATACGCTGGCGCCGCTGACATGAGCGACCCCAGCTACGACGACTTCGCCGCACGAGTGGTCGAGTCGGGCATCGTCACCGACCCGTGGATCCGCGGGAAACCACGCCTGGCCGCAACCCCGCTGATCGTTTCACCCCGAGAGCAAGCCGCGCTCTACCGGGCAACGGAGCAGGTCGCCAGCGTCTACAACGACGTGTGCCGCATGTGCGCGGACGACCCGGAGTTGCTCGACTCGTTCTTCCGGCTCACTTCCTACCAGAAGGCGATGTGGGAGTCGTCCCGACCCATGTGGCACGGCATCGCGCGCGCGGACGTGTTCGTCACTGACGAAGGCTTGGCGTTTGCCGAGCTGAACAGCGACACCCCCACGGGCGAAGCCGAAGCGACCGTGCTCAATCGAGTCGTGCATCCGCTGCACCCGGGCACTCGAGACCCGAACGCCGCGCTCGGCGCGACGTACTGCGACATGGTGGAAGGGCTGGCACGGTACACACTGGGCGAGGGGCACTCGCGCGTGGCCGGCATCGTCTACCCCACCGAGTTCACGGAAGACCTGGGGGTGATCCGCCTGTTCAAGCGCTGGTTCGAAGAGCGCGGTTGGGAGGTGGTGCTGGGCTCACCTTACAACCTGACCCTCGACAGCCAGGGGCGCGCGTGCCTGTTCGACGTCCCGTTCGGTGTGATGCTGCGCCACTACAAGACGGATTGGTGGGGCGAGCGCGTGAGCGCATGGGACGACGAGAACGTCCCAGACGCCGAGCCGTTACGCGAGCCACTGGGCATCGCGCTGGCGGCCTCGCTGGCCGGGAAGTTGTGCATCGTGAACCCGTTCGGGGCCGTTCTGCCCCAGAACAAGCGGGCCATGGCGCTGATGTGGGAGCACATCCATCGTTTCGGCCCTGCTGCAGAAGAGGTGATTCGACGCTTCATTCCGGCCACCTTCCGCCTCGAGACCTTGGATGCGACGGCGCTCACCGCGGACAAGGACGAGTGGGTGCTCAAGAGCGACTACGGAGCCGAAGGCGAAGAGGTCATCATCGGCAGGCTGGCGACCAGAGAGGACTGGCAGAAGTGCTTGACCCACGCCCGCGCAGGGCACTGGGTGGCGCAGCGCTACTTCGAGGCAAGCACCAATCAGGCCGGCGAGGTGGTGAACTACGGCGTGTATCTGGTCGCGGGCTGTGCCGCGGGGATCTACGCTCGCACGCACAAGGGTGCGACCACGGACGAAGCGTTGAGCGTGGCGACCCTGATCGGCACGGTCACTTGACGCGCGCTTCGCGACCGAGCCGGTCGACGAACGCAGGGTCGAGCTTGCCGTCGACTCGAATCGAGTAGCGGAACCACGGATCCGCTTCGACGCCGTGATAGTCCATGTCGTTGAACCAGTAGACCCGCGGCGTCACGAACGTCTGGGCCTCGCCCTCGGGGTCGACCAAGAAGAAGCGCTTGTCCCCGCGCGGGCAGATGTTGATGCACTGCGCCACCCCCACGCTCTGGCCCGGCTCGCTGTCGCGGTGCACGGTTGCATGGTCGTTGGGCTGAAGCCCGAACAGGACACAGCGGCCGATTTCGGTGAAGGGCAAGCTCTGGATGAACGCCACGGTCTTGGGGAAGAAGCGCAGAGCCTGTGGGCTCCACTGCTTGCCGCGCCCACTGTGGTTGTCTTCCCAGCTGAAATTCTCGAGCAGGTGGAACACGACCTTCCAGGGGAAGTAGACGCCGAACTTGTACTCGAGCCAGCGGGCCTGCTTTTCGCCGAGCGGGTGGTCGGTCTCGTCGCCAAAGCGGTAGTCCATCAACTTCGCCGGGTCGAACACGCTGGGATCGTCAGCCAACGACACCAGCTTTGCGCGCTCGGCGCGGGTCATGCGTTCGATCACCCAGCCCAGGTCCTCGTACGGGTCCCCGAGCACCCAGGGTGCAGCGACCCCCATCCACTTCAGGCTGCCACCGGTATAGCCGACCTCGACCTCGGCGAGGCCCGCACAGATCTCGTCGTCGAGCGCGTCGAGCAGCTCGAGATCCACGTGGCACTCGAGGTCGATGAACGGTTTGCCGAAGATGCCCCAGAGCTGGCTCATGCCGACAGGTGCTCCAAGTAGAAGTGTGCCATGCGACGATCGAAGGCGTGCGTTCCGTCTTCGCTGGTCGCGAAGCGGCCACCCCCGAAGCCCTCCGAAGCAACGCCGATCTGCTGGCTCTCGCAGATCTCACGGTCCTCACGGTTGGTCACGTCCCAGAACTCGAAGACGTCTCGCGGGTCGAAGCCGTCGAGCATGGCCCCAGGGTGGAAGAGAATGTCGGCGGTCACGCGACTTCGATCCGGCCCGAGGGGCCAGATGCGATAGGTCAGCAGGTAGTCGGGCTGGGCGCTGAGCAGCAGGTTCGGCCAGCAGAAGTAGTCGTAGACCTTGCGCCGATCGGACTCGCTCGTTCCGCCGAGCAGCGGCCGCCCGTGCCGCTGACCATCCACCGACACCGTCTCGGCTTCATCCACCAGCTCCATGGTACCGCCCAGCCAGGCGCCGTCGGCGATGAAGCTCGACGAACGCGCGAACGGCGTGATGCGCTCGAGGGTCGGGTGCACGCTCGGAAAGTGGTGTGACTCCTGGAAGTTCTCGATCAGAAGCTTCCAGTTGGCGGCCACGTCGTGCTCCACACGTCTGCCAATGCGCAGCGGTGCCAGGTGCAGCCGCTGCAAATGTTCGGGGATCGGCGCGAGCGCGTCGGCCAAGGCCGGCGGGTCGGCGGCGAGGTTCACGAACACGAAGCCCTTCCACTCGGCGACGCTCACCGAAGACAGCCCGTGGTCGGCGGCGTAGAAGCCCTCGAGCCCCTCAGCCCCAGGCGCCGACGACAATCGGCCGGTCAGCTCGTAGCGCCAAGCATGATACGGACATACGAACGCTTCGGTGCGCCCGTGAGGCGCGCGACACACGAGCGCGCCACGATGCCGGCACACGTTGAAGTGGGCGTACAGCACGAGATCGGCGCCGCGAGCCACGAGCACACCTTCCGGGGTGATGGGGGCCCGCACGAACGCGCCCGGGTCTTCCAGCTCGTCGGACCGAGCCACCGCGAGCCAGGCGCGCCCGAAGAGCTCGCGACGCTCGAGCTCGAACACCGCCGAGTCGCGGTAGGCGGCAGGCGGCAAGGGTTTGGCCTGCGCCAGGGGCGCGAGCACCGAGCCGAGCTCGGCGGCCGAAAACGGCAGGCGTGGCACGACTTCACCCGCAGCATCGTCCCTGACCCCGACGGGGTCAAGGCGGGCTCCACGGTCATGATACCCTGACCCTCGCCATGCAACCCGACAGCCCGCTCTACCGCCTCGCGTTCGCGCTCGGCGCAACGCTCGTGCTCTTGTTGCTGTTTCAGCTCGGCCTGCGCCTGTTGTCCCCAAAGCAGACAGTGAAGGCCGATCTCGAGCAAGGCAATGCCGCCCGGGCGCTGCTCCACGGCGGCGACGTGTTCGGCATCTTCCTGATCGCGGCCAACATCGCGACGGGCAGCATGCAAGAAAAGAGCTGGAAGGCCGACCTCGTGTGGGTCTCGGCCTTCGGTGTGGCGGCGCTGCTGCTGTTCTTCGTCACGTCGCGCATCGGCGTGCGGGCGCTGCTCAGGTCGCGCATGATGGCCGAAATCGAGGCGGGCAACGTGGCTGCCGGCATCGCGGGGGGCGCGCACTCGCTGGCCACGGGCATCATCGTGGCGCGAGCCGTGGCCGGAAGCGACCTGCAGACTCTGGGTCTCTCGTTGGTCTTCTTCGCGCTGGCGCAGGTCACGCTGCACGTGCTGGTGCTGCTCTTCCGCCTGCTCACCAAGTACGACGACGCCGCCGAGATCCAGGGCGGCAACGTGGCTGCGGCGATCAGCTACGCCGGGCTCACGGTGGCCGTCGCCATCATCGTGGGGCAAGCCGTCGAGGGGACCTTCACCGGATGGGGAAGCTCGCTGATGGCCTATGGCAAAGCGCTCACCTGGGGCGCAGGGCTCTATGTGGTGCGGCAGTTGATCGTGCAGACCATCTTGCTGGGCTCGTTCTCGCTCCGCGGCGGGACGCTGGACACGGAGATTGCTCGGGACAAGAACGCCGGCATGGGCGCCATCGAGGCCATGACCTACCTGGCGACGGCGCTGATGATCGTGCGAATCGGCTGACTCACGCCGCCGCCCGCGGGTATGACCCGAAGACCTTCAGCCAGCTGGTCTTGTCGGTCAGCCGCGCCAGGGCCTGGCTGACGGTGGCGTCCAGCCGGTGCCCCTCGAGATCGAGCAGAAACACGTATACGCCGAGGGCATCGCGCGAGGGGCGCGACTCGATCTTGGTCAGGTTCAAGCCGCGGCTCGCAAGCTCGGTCAAGACCTCGACCAGAGTCCCGGGGCGGTCGTGCGCGGTCTTGAAGGCCAGGCTGGTCTTGTCGCGTCCGGTCGGCGCGGCGTCGTGCTTTGCGACGATCACGAACCGAGTGACGTTGCCCGGGCGATCCTGGATGCCGCGCGCCAGGATCTCGGCGGAGAAGCGCGCGGCTGCCCGTGCCGAGCCGATGGCGGCGGCGGCGGGCTCTTCGAGCGCGCGCTCGACGCCGAGCACCGTCGACAACGTCGCCTCGACGCGTGCCAGAGGCAGCTCACGCTCCAAGTACTTCCGACATTGCGCCAGGGCCTGCGGGTGTGAATAGACCACGCGGACGAGCTCACCGCGCGCGCGAGCGATCAGGCAATGCTCGACCGGCACGATCACCTCGCCGCACAGCGCCAGACCGGTGTCGTGAATCAACAGGTCGAGGGTCTCGCTGACCGAGCCCTCGATGCTGTTCTCGATGGCCAGCACGCCGGCATCGGCCGCGCCACCGTCCACCGCAGCCACCACCGCCGCGTGGCTCGCGACCGGCAGGTATTCGGCGTCGGGCGACCAGACAAACGCCGCGCTCTCGCCGAACGTGCCCGGCGGCCCCAGGTGACACAGTCGCATCGCCACTATCGCTTAACTCGATCCGGCGCGCACGCGCTACCCTGGCGGCGTGAAAGAGCCACTGGTCGGCCGCGATTCCGAGCTTCGAGCGCTGTCGGCGCTGCTCGCCTCCGAGGCCCGGATCGTCACGCTGCGCGGCCCGATCGGTGTGGGCAAGTCGAGCCTGGCTCGGGAGGTGACCCGAGAGCTGCCGTCGGTGGTGACCGTGGATCTACATGCCGAGAGTGCCCCCGAGGCCCTGGACGACCTCGAACGGGACACCGAGCTCGTGGTGCTCGACGGCGCGGACGGTGTGCTGGGTGCGCTGCGCGCCCGCTTGGGGGCATGGCTCGAGCGAGCGCCGGGCCTCACGCTGCTCGTGACCGCGCGTGAATCGCTCGGGCTGCCCGGTGAGGGGGTGCTCGAAGTGGCCCCCTTGCCGGTTCCCGTGGCGGAGCTGTCCGGGCCGGCAGCCGAGTTGTTCTTGGCGCACGCGCGTCGCGCGCGCCCGGGCTATTCGCCGTCGACCGCCGAGGCAGCGGTCGTGGTCGAGCTCTTGCGTGAGCTCGACGGCCTGCCCTTGGCGATCGAGCTCACCGCGCCGCGCCTGGCGGTAATGGGCCCCGCAGCGCTGCTCCATCGCACTCGGCAGAACCGAGCACCGGGGGCGCTCGAGCGGGCCATGGCCGGCGCCTTCGCGGCGCTCGAGCCGGCCGAGCAAGCGGCGCTGGTGGACCTGTCGGTGTTTGCCGGCGGGTTCTCACTCGAGGCCGCCGAGGGCGTGCTCGAAGCGCCGGCGCTCGAGCGGGTCGCGCAGCTCAGGCAGAAGTCGTGGGTTCTGGCTCGCGAGCTGGGCCAAGGTGAGGTTCGATTGTCGCTGAGCGGCTCGGTGCGAGACTTCGCCCGGCATCAGGCGGCGCCAGAGCGACTGGCGCGCGCCCGTGCGCGGCACGCCGAGTGGTTCGCCGCCTGGGCCCAAGGGGCGAGCGCGCCCGCGGCCGAGCGAGAGAACCTTCAGGCGGTGCTCGAGTCCGTGCTCGAATCGGGGCCGGTAACGGCGCGCCAGGCCGAACCTGCGCTGCGGGTGCTGATCGCGCTCGCAGCGGGGACTCGACAGGGGCCCGACCGCCGTTACCTGGCGCTGCTCGAGCCGGTGCTGGAACGCACCCGGGACTCGGGGGCCGATCCGGGGCTCTTGGCCCACGCGCTGTGGATGTCGGGCAGCGCGCGACGACGCGCCGGCGACGACGCGCGAGCGCTCGGCGACCTGGGCCGCGCGCTGCAGGTCGCGCGCAGCATCTCGGCCGCCGGGGTCGAGAGTCGGGTGCTGGCCGAGCTGGCCGAGCTGCTCGCCGCGCGGGGCGAGCGCGCCGCGGCAAGTGAGCACGCGCAGGCTGCGCTGAGCGCTGCAACGCGGGCGGACGACCGGCGCTTCGAGGTGCTGGCACTGATCACGCTGGCGCAAGTGGAACCCGGCCGGGCCGAGGCGCTGCTCGAGCGCGCCGCAGCGTTGAGCACAGCGCTGGGCGACGCGGGGGCACGGGTCGAGATCGACCTCGCGCGCGCCGAGTCGTGCCTGGACGACGCAGCGCACGGACGGGCCGAAACCTGGGTCGAAGCTGCGCGCCAGCACGCGAGCACGCCGCGCGACCGAGCCGCCTGCGCACTGATGAGCGTGCGAATCGAACACGACCGCGGCGCGACCGCACCCTCGCGCTATGCCGCGCTCGCGCAGGCAGCGCGCGAGCAGGGCCTCGGCGACGTCGAGGGCCTGGCGCTGGGGCTGGGTGGGCTCACGGCTGCCGAGCAGGGCCAGCTGGGCGAAGCCCACGCGCTGGTCAGCGCGGCACTGGGGCTCTCCGAGCTCCCCGAGCGAGCGTTCTTCGGCGCGCTGGCGCGCTGGCTCGACGCGCGCGTTCTGCCCGGGGCCGATGCGAGCGAAGCGTTGCCGGCGCCCACGGGGAGGTGGTGGTCACGGGCGGCGGCCCGCTTGCTGCGGGCCCCCGAGGCGCCGCCGTTGCCGGCAAACGCCCTGGTGGTCGGGCCCGACGGTCGCTGGTTCCAAGCGCCGGGCGCGCTGCCCGTGAGCCTGGAACGCCGCAAGCCACTCGCCAAGATCGTGGACTGCCTGGCACGAGCGCGGCTGGCGGGCGATGATGCGTGCCTTTCCTGGAGCGAGCTTCAGGCCGCCGGGTGGCCCGGTGAGCGCGTGCTCCCCGAGGCGGGCGCCCACCGAGTGCGGGTGGCGATCTCGACGCTGCGCAAGCTCGGGCTCGCGCCGCACCTGCTCACCCGAGGCACCGGGTACCTGCTCGACGCCAGCCTGCCGCTGGTGCGCGCGTCGGAGTGACGATGCACGAAGCCTTGGCATTCCGCATCGACGGCGCCCGGATGGCCGAGCTGTCGCGAAGGCGCGGGCGCGCCGGCGCCTGGCTCCTCGCGCTGGGGGCTTTCGGCATGCTGTTCGGCTCGTTCTGGATGCTCTGGGGCGTGGTGGTGGTGCTGACCGGCGTCGGCATCGGCAACGGCATCATCGTGTTCTTCTTCGGCGGGGCGGGGCCCGCCCTGGGCGCAGCCATCGTCGCCTGGGCCGGCGTGCGGCGGCGACGAGACGCCGAAGCGCTGATCGAAGTCCGGCTTCTGGCCGAGGGTCGCCCCGACGTCACGCTGGACGAGGCTGCGGCGCTGCTCGGCCGCGACCCCACGGGGCTGATGCGCCTTGCCGGCCAGTTCGGCGCTGCGACGCCGGTGCAAAGCTCGGGGTTCCGCCCGCCGGCGCCGGTGGCGGTGAACACCGAAGCGCTCACCGCGTTTCGGCGCTCTCGGCTGCGACGCGCGTTGGTCCTCGCGCTGTGTGCCCTGGCCGTGCTCGCCTTCGCCACGCTGTGGATCGTGGTCGGCGTCGCGGGCATCGCCACCGGTGAGTGGTTGGTGGGCCTGCTGCTCTTGATCCCCGGCGGTGCCTTTCCGATGGCCGGCGCCACGGCGCTCGCGTGGCGCGCGCTGGTCAGCTGGCGTCGTTCGGCGCGGGCAGCTCGCCTGGCCGCCGCGCTGGCCTCGCGGACGGTGACCAGCATGGACGACCTGGCCGCTCGCATGGGCGTGGGGTCGGGCGCCGCGCGCTCCACGGCGCTCGAGGCGCTCGAGCTCGGGCTGGTGCCGCGCGCAACGCTGGCCCGCCTGCTCGAGCCTTCGCACGCCGGTGGCTCGAAGCCACCGCCGTCGCCCATCCCGCTCAGCGCCTGGCTGGGGCGAACCCTGGAGAACGCCTGGCTGGTCGAAGCGCCGCTGTCCCACGGCGGCATGGGGGCCGTGTTCCGCGGTCGAGGGCTGCAGGGCGGCCAGCCGGTGGCGATCAAGGTGCTGCTGCCCGAGGCCATGGGTAGCGAAGAAGCGCTGCGCCGCTTCGAGCTCGAGGCGATCAGCGCCAGCCGGCTCGGGCACCCGGGCATCGTGCGCATCCACCACTTTGGTCGCAGCCCCGAAGGCGCGGCCTACATGGTGATGGACCTGCTCGAGGGCGAGACGCTCGAGACACGCCTGCAGCGTCGCGGAGTCTTGCCTTGGGTCGAGGCGCGCCGCATCGCGGTCGAGGTGGGTGAAGCGCTAGCGGTGGCCCACGATGCGGGGCTGATCCACCGCGACATCAAGCCGGCCAACGTCTTCGTTACCGCCGAGCGCGCAGTGCTGCTCGACTTCGGGCTGGTCAAGCCGCTGGGCGAGACTGCGGTCTCGCGCATGACCACCAGCGGCGTGGTCGCCGGGACGCCGCTCTACATGTCGCCCGAGCAAGCGCGCGGTGAGCCCCTCGACGTTCGCTCGGACGTGTACGGCCTGGCCGTGGTCACCTACGAGATGGTGGCCGGGGTTCCGCCGTTCTTCGACAAGACGGTGGCCGAAGTGTACGCACGCCTCTTGCGCGAGACGGCGCCGCGGCTCGATCAGGTGGCCCCCGGAACCTGTCCGGCGGCGCTCGACGCCGCGCTCCAGCGGGCGCTCTCGCCTGCGCCTGCCGACCGCCCGCCCACCGTCCGGGCGCTGCTCGCCGAGCTCGCCGCCATCCCCGCGGCCGACGCTTTGACCGCCGATCTTTGACCGCGGTTTGACCGGCATTTGACGGCAGAGCGACGCCCGCCGGGGCGTAGGTGCGGGCGAAACGGGCGGCGACGGGCCGGCCCGAAACAGGAGAAATCGTCATGCGTCACGTCGTTTGGTTTCCGGTTCTGGCGTTTCTGGCCGCTTGCAGCATCGGGGGGAAGAAGATCGAGAGAGACAAGGCAGGCGAGGGCACTGCAAGCCCGGCGTCGGCGAGCTCGGCCTCGGCCGCGGGCGACCGGGTCAAAGTGGCCCTCACGCCGCTGCCGCTCGAGATCGAGGTGAAGGCAGGGGGCATGGGCGCGATGGACATGTCGATGGACGACAAGAAGAGCGTGACGGTCGACATCGGCGACGGCGCGTCGCTCAACGTCTCGCCGGAAGAGCGCAAGCTGGCCCAGGTCAAGAAGACCTATCAGGGGGACACCATCCTCTTCCCCTTCAAGAAGTGGGAGAAAGAGGACGCTTCCGGGGCCGTGCTGCAGTTCGAGAGCGACGGCAAGAAGGGGTACATGGGCTTTACGCTGGTCGAGGTCGGGGGCAAGGCCTATCTCTGCAAGACCACCGGCCTCGACGGCGTGCCCTCGGTCGAAGTCGCCGAGAAGCACCTGACGGCCTGCAAGACGCTCAAGGCCAAGTGAGCCGGGGCAGCAGCGGGCGGCGGTGCTCAGGCGCCGCCGCTCAGCTGCCGAACGTGAACGTGCCCACGGCGACCAGCCGCCAGGGCAAGGCGATGCCCTCCCGTTTGCCGTCTTCGTCCTTGCCGACGTCGTGGCACTTCTCGCTGCCGCCCGAGCTCTCTTCGCAGATCTCGTTCGACACGTGCAGATACGCACCAAACTGGGGGCCGATGCGGAACAGCTTCGAGACCTGCCACTCGGCGCCGAGCGCTATCGGGTAAACCATTCCGCGCGCGCTGTAGGTATAGGTGTCGGTCTTGTTCGAGGCCTCGGCGGTCACGGCGCCGAAGCCGATCCCGGCCTGCAGGTAAGGATTGATGGTGCCGGGGTCGAACCAGTACCAGCGCACGAACGGGGCGAAGTAGCTCGAGCTGAACTTCACCTCGTCTGCATCACTTTGCAGCTGCCCGCGCCACGACTGGCGCACCTTGAAGCTCCAGGCGGCGATCTCGAGCCCGACGGACCAGTGGTCGTGAAAGCGCCAACCGCCGCCGAGGGCAAACGCCGCCCCGCCATCCACCGGGCAGTCGCTGTCGGGCTTGTCGTTGTCACACACCGCGTTGCCGTAGCCGAGCAACAGGTGCAGCTCGACCGGCTGCCGGGCGAAAGTCGGTGGTTTCTGGGGAGGCGCTTCGGCGCTGGGCGCGGGCGCCGGCGACGGGCCGGGCGGTGGGGGCGGAGGCGTCGGTGGAGGCGACGCAGGCGGTGGGGGCGGAGGCGGGGGTGGCGCCGCCTCGGGCTGAGCGTGGGCGACAGAGCTGAGCACCAGCAACGACACGAAGAGAGGAGCGCGCATGGGATCGCCCCATCACAGCAGCATTCGTACCAGCGCGAAATGGCCCACAACGGGGGAAAAGCCCGGCGGGGGTGAACACGCCGTCACACGAGGCGCGTGAACGTGTAAGCCGAGGTGGCACCCCAGGCACCTGACCGCCCTGAGCCGAGGCTGCTAGTCTCGCTCCTGGTGTCTTCGATTCGAGCTTGGGTCAGGGCCTCGCTGGTCGCGGGGTTCTTGGTCGGCGCCTGCACCTTGGGGGCCCGAGACGCCGACGAGCTGTCGGGCCAGCACGGCGGCGGCGCAGGCGGGGCCGACGGGGGCGGCGGCGCGGGCAACTGCTCGGCGGGCACCCTGGACTGCGACGACGTCGGGGCCAACGGCTGCGAGACGGTGATCGCCAAGGATCCGAAGAACTGCGGCGCTTGCGGGAAGGCGTGTCCGAGCACCGACGGAAAGACGCCGACCTGCACCGACGGCACGTGCGGCGTGTCGAACTGCAGCTCGCCGATGGCCGACTGCGACGGCGACGGCAGCTGCGAGACCGATACCTCGACCTCGATCGACCACTGTGGCTACTGCGATTACCCGTGCGCCCTGGCGAACGCGAAGCCCACCTGCGACCAGGGTTGCCAGATCGACGAATGCAACGCCGGCTTCGCGAGCTGCGACGGCATCCCGAGCAACGGCTGCGAGACGCCGCTCAACACCGCCACCAACTGCGTGAACTGCGGCGCCACCTGCACGCTGCCCAACGCAACGACCAGCTGTGAAACCGACGGCTGCAAGTTGACGGCGTGCACCGGAGGCTTCGCCGACTGCGATGGCCTACCCGAGACGGGTTGCGAGTCCAACGCCCAGACCGACCCGAACAACTGCGGCAAGTGCGGCACCAAGTGCACCACCGGGCAGGTCTGCCAGGCGGGCAAGTGCGTCGTCTCGTCGTGCACCGCGCCGATGGCAGACTGCGACACCAACCCCGGAGACTGCGAGACCAACACCGACACCTCACCGGTGCACTGTGGCTTCTGCAAGAACCCGTGCGCCCTGGCCAACGCCAACGCGGCCTGTGGCGCGGGCAAGTGCGCCGTGGCGAGCTGCAAGGCGAACTGGGGCAACTGCGACGGAATCGCGGCCAACGGCTGCGAAACCCAGCTGGGCACCACCACCAACTGCAAGAGCTGCGGAGACCAGTGCTCGGGCGGGCAGAACGTCTCGGCCGCCACCTGCATCGCGACCGGCTGCCAGCTCTTCTGCAGCGCGGGCTTCGGGAACTGCAACGCTTCCGCGACCGACGGCTGCGAGTCGCAGCTCTCGAACGACCCCCTGCACTGCGGAAGCTGCAGCAACGACTGCACCACGAAGGCGCCTCCGGGCACGCAGGCCGGCTGCGCGAGCGGCACCTGCACCTTCAACTGCGCCACGGGAACGGCTGACTGCGACGGCAACGGCTCGTGCGAGACCAACGTCGCCACCAGCCCCACGAACTGCGGGCAGTGCGGCCACTCGTGCGGCGGCACGACCTGCGCCGGCGGCTTCTGTCTGCCCGATCTGGTCGTGCCCGGACCCAATCTGACCAGCGTCGATCGGGACTCGTCGGCGACGAGCTTGGTCTTCACCCGGGGAGGCGCCGGCGGTGGGGTGTACCGGGTCAACAAGTCGACCAAGGCCGTGACCACGATCGTCGCGAATCAGAACGCCACCTCCGTCGACGTGGTCACCACCTACACTTTCTTCACCGACGCGGACACCGGCGCGAAACGGGTGCTTTCCGGAGGCGGTGCGGCCACCTTGCTGGGTGCCGGCCAGGGCGGCAAGCAACTCGACTCGAACGGCAACGACGTGTTCTTCACGGCCTCTGCCGGATTGCTGAAGGTCGACGCGGGGGGCGGGCCCGTCCAAGTCTTCGACCCCTCGCCGGGCACCTTCGGGCTGCGCTACGACTCGAGTCCCGGCCTGGTGTTCTGGACGATGCCCTCGCTCGGCGAAGTGCGGTATTCGTCCAGCACCGTTCCGAACGTGCAGAAGGTCGCGACGGCGCAGGGCGAGCCGAGCTTCGTGAAGGTCGACGCGACCTACGTGTTCTGGACGGCGACCACCGACGGCGCCATCCGCCGCGCGAGCAAGCCGAGCACGGGGGTGACGACCGTGTTCAGCGGCCTTCAGAGTCCGTACGCCCTGGCGCAGGACGGCACCGAGTTGTTCTGGGCGTCGAAGGCCAGCGGCGGCCTGTGGAAGGGCCTCAAGACCGGGGGCACCCCGACCAAGCTCGCGGATTCACTGACCAACGTCTCGTGCCTCGAGGTCGACGGTACCCACGTCTACTGGATCGATTCCGCTGGAATGAAGCGCGTCCCGCGCTGAGTGCCCCGCGGATTCTGGGTCCGGCAAAGCCGCGTGATAGGCTTCGGGATCCGTGACGGAAAGCCCGACCGTCGAGCCCATCCGAATCATCGGCCGCTACGCGCTCCACCAAGAGATCGCTGCGGGCGGCATGGCCACCGTCCATCTCGGGCGCTTGCTCGGCCCGGCGGGGTTCTCGCGCACCGTGGCCATCAAGCGCTTGCACGCCCAGTTCGCCAAAGACCCCGAGTTCGTCAGCATGTTCCTCGACGAGGCCCGGGTCGCGGCGCGGATTCGCCACCCCAACGTGGTCTCGACGCTCGACGTGGTGGCTCTGGACGGTGAGCTCTTCATCGTCATGGACTACGTCGAGGGCGAGTCCCTCGCGCGCCTCATCCGTGTGGCCAAAGGGCGCGGCGAGTGGGTGCCGATCAAGAACTCGATCGCGCTGATGACCAACGTGCTCTACGGCCTGCACGGGGCGCACGAGGCAAAGGGAGAGCGGGGCGAGCCCCTGGGCATCGTGCACCGCGACATCTCACCGCAGAACATCTTGCTGGACATCGACGGCAGCGGTCGGGTGGTGGACTTCGGCGTCGCCAAGGCCGTGGGGCGCTTGCAGACCACACGCGACGGGCAACTCAAGGGCAAGCTGTCGTACATGGCGCCCGAGCAACTGAAGGGCGAGGCGGTCGATCGGCGCACCGACGTGTTCGCCGCCAGCATCGTGCTCTGGGAGCTGCTCACGGCCCGGCGCCTGTTCCAGTCCGAGAACGACGCCGCAACCTTCGGCAAGGTGCTCACCGCCGAGGTCCCGGCTCCGAGCAGCTTCCAGCCCGAGCTGTCTGCCGAGCTCGACGCCATCGTGCTCAAAGGCCTGGCCAGGAACATGGACGACCGCTACGCGACCGCGCTCGACATGGCCGAAGCGCTCGAGCAGGTGTCTCGCGAGCGTCCGACCCAGCGCGAGCTGGGCCGCTGGGTGCGCGAGCTGGCGGCCGAGTCGCTGGCCCGCCGCGCCGATCAAGTGCGCGAGCTCGAGAGCCATTCAGCGGTCGTCGCGCTGGTGGGCAACCCGGACCCGAGCGCGATCTCGTCCCCGGGCATTGCGCCGCCCGCGCTGGCGCCGACCCAGCCCATGCCGCAGCAGTTGCCGCGCGAAGAGGCAAGCGGCAACTCGAACCTGTCGAGCATCTCGGTCGCGCGCGGCCGCACGCTGCCACCGGCACAGCGCGATCGGCGCCAGCTGATGTGGATCCTCGGGGGTGTCGCGGGGGTGCTGGGCTTCCTGGTGATCTTGGGTGGGTTCTTGCTGGCCCGACGTGCCGCCCGTCCCGTCGAGAGCGGGTCGAGCATCGAGTCGCTCTCGGAGCCGTCACTGCCCACGGTCAGCGCGGCACCCGAGCCCCACGCGCCTGCGGCCGCCCCCCAGCCCGAACCCGCCCCCGCGCCAGCACCGCCACCCTCGGCAAGCGTGGCGCCCGCGCCCAAGCCGGCTGAGAAGAAGCCGGCGGCGACCAAGGTCCAACCCGTCGCGCCCAAGGGCAACTGCAACCCGCCCTACACGCTCGACAAAGACGGCACGCGGATCCCGAAGCCGGAGTGCCTCTAGAACGCACCGCGCACGAAAGCCCCGCCCCCCCCCGGCAACGCCGTGACCCCCAGCCGCGTGGCGCTCTCGGTCTTCGCCGGGCGCGTGAAGAACACGTACGCCGCAGCGCCGAACGCCACCGCCGAGACCCCGAGCGAGATGTCGGCAATCAGCATCTTCCGATGGGCGGCGTCCACGTCGGCGGGGTCGCACCCCGGAGCGCAGCTGTCGGCCAGGTCGTCTTCTTCGCTCTTCCCGGTCGAGCCGAAGTAGGCGAACGACGCCAGCCCGAGCACCCCCACCCCACCGAGCACGTAGACCAGCACCGGGGTCTTGCGGCCTGCGGTCTCCGCTGCGGCAGGGGCGGGGCCCTCGGGCGCAGCGGGCTCTGCGGCCTTCTTCTGCTTCGAGAAGTCGGCCAGCACCTCGCGAGCCTTTTCACCCTTCTGGAGCGCCACTTCGATCTCGATCGGCTCGAGCCCCTCGGCTTCGAAGCGGATCGTGTGCGCACCGGGGTCCACCTTCAGCGGGCCGCTGGGCAGCTGATCCCCGAGCTTGGCCCCATCGACGATCACCCGCACCGTGGTGGTCTTCTTCCCCGCCAGGTCCAGCGCAGAAAACGCGAGCGTCGGCTGATCACGCTCGTTTTCCTCGAGCCACGGCTTGCAGTCCTTCTTCACCGTTGCGGGGCAGGCATCGTCGGCGCAGAGCTCGAGCTTCTGTCGGGCCTCGGTCAGCTTGTCCGCCTTGCGCAGACGCTGAGCGTCCACGTACGCCTGCACGCACGCTTGCTTGGTGCTGTCGGCGCGCGCAGCAGGCGAGATCGAGAGCACCGCCGCGGTCAGGGTGAGAGCGAAGAGTCGACGCACGCGCCTGAGCGTAGCGGACTTCGTGCGACGGGTCGATTCAACGGCGCCGGCGCCGGGCCAGGGGCAGGCTCAGCGCCGCGAGCAACACCCAGGCCGGCGCGCCGGAGGCCGGCCGCGGGTGGGTGCTGCACGACGCGCCCAGCTCGTCGGCGTTCGACTCGTGGTCCGAGCTCGAGCCCGCCGAGCCACCCGGCTTCGGCGACACCCCGCCACTGCCGCCCCAGCCCTGCTCGCCGGGCGTGGGCATGGCGGCAGCTTTTCCAGGGGCCGGCATCGCGTCGTCGATCATGTCGACCTTGCCGGCGGCGTTCTTGACCAGCACCGGGCGAGCGCGCAGCTTGGGGCCCTCGTACAGCGCAGCCACCTCGGAGGCCGGCACCTGCTTCACGGCGTCGAACGACAGTGACCAGGTCGCCATGGCTTCGGCGCTGGGCACGTGACGCCGCCACGTGCCGTCCACCAGCCAGACCTCCGGCGAGCCGTCATCCGCCTGGATCAGCTTCGGCGCGGCCGGCCAGGCCTCGGCTTCGTCGAGCGTGGCGATCTGCGCGTCCGACAGGGGCAGCGCGTCCCAGAACAGATCGAGCTTCCACGCTTCGAGGCTGGCCGGATCCACCACGTGCCGGCGCACCCCCTGGGGCACGGCCGCGGCGCAGCTCAAGCTCATGGGGCTGCCGCCGAGCTGAGCGTTGTCGCCGCCGGCGCTGTCGATGCCGTAAGCGTGCACGGCGTGCGGCTTGCCGTCGAACAACGAAAGCGGCGGCAAGACGTCGAATGCGTGGTTGCACGACCCGATGGCGGTGCACAGGTCGTCGCGCTTCAGGTTGGCGGTGAGCGGCACGCCGGGTGCGCCCGACCCCGCGGGGCCGCCAAAGTAGAGGTGGACGTCGATCGACTTCTGCGCGGCGTCGGGATCCTGGGCCCAGCCGCGGATGGCGTCGCAGCTCGCCTCGTCGATGTGGCCCTTCGGTGGCTTGTTGCAGACGTCGCCTTCGTCGGCCTTGCCGTCACAGTCGTCGTCCTTGCCGTTGCAGACCTCGGTCTTCGGCGTGCACTCGCCATTGACCACCAGGTCCATGTAGTGCGTCCAGTTCCAGCCGCTGCCCGGGTCGGTGTGGTCCGAGCAGTCCGGCGTCTCACCGTGACCCATGATGTGCTTGCGATCCTTGGGGACCCCGTACTGATCGCAGAGCCAGCGCGTCAGCTTGGCCGACGACTTGTACATCGCCTCGGTGTACCACTTGCCCGGATCGGCCACGAAACCCTCGTGCTCGATCCCGATGCTGTTGGTGTTGAAGCAGCCGTCGTGCCAGGCGATGTCGGCGTCGTCCACCATCTGCGTGACCTGCCCGTCGCTCGAGCGAATGACGTAGTGCGACGACACGTTGGACGACGAGTTCTTGAACCACGAAATGGCCCCGGCGTAGCTGCCCTGGGTGGTGTGGATCACCACGTAGTTGATCTGCGCCGCGCCTCGCGAGGCGTTGGTGTAGTTGCCCGAGTAGGCAGGGCTCCAGACGGCACCGGGAAAGCCCAGGCCTTGCTGCACGGCACCGAGCTCGTCGTCGCCCAGGCCGACGCCGCCGACCACGACTTCGAAGCCCTGATCGTCGTGGCCCCTCCAGCCGCTCACCAAGAGCGCGCGCACCTCGCGAACCAAGGTGTCGCCGCCGTACGCCTCGAGGACCGGCGCCCACGCGACCAGATCATCACCCGCGCCGACACCCCGTGCGTGACCCGAGGTGCGGATCAGCGCAGCGGCCGCCGAGATGTTGGCGTGTGCTTCGGTCTTCACGCGCTCGACGGTGGTGCCCGAGAGCAGGGCCGCGGCGTCCACGGTCGTGAGGCCACCGGTGCCGATGGCCATCACGCCCCACTCGCGCGGCGCGTGCCCGTGGTCCGAGTCGTGCGAGTCGACCTGGGCGCCAAGGTTCATGCTGAGCCGAGTCTGGACGAAGGCGACGGTCGCCAAGAGCTCGGCGGGAACACCGCTCTCTTTCTCGGCAGCGCGAAAGTGCGTGACCAGCGGCGAGTCACCCGAGAGCTGGGCGCGGGCGCGGCGGGGCGCGTCTTGCCCAGAGGGGCCGCAGCCCACCACGACGAGCGAAACCATCACCAGCACCCAGGCGAGACGCGGCAGCACGCCCGCACCCTTCGCAATTCGCGCACCAGGCCCAGGCGACGTGGTTTCGCTGGCTTAGCGCGCGTTTCCGCCAACCGGCGGTTGGCAGCCTCGCGGCAGGGTTGGCATGCGAAGATGCCGGTGGGACGTGACCCAGCGACGGGAGCTTCTGCGAACTTTTGGCGAGCGAGTGAGTCAGCTCGGGATCGCCGACACGGCGTTGGCCGGCGCGCTGGACGCCACCCAGCGCCCTGAAGCCGTGCCGTCGGGCCGGGCGTGGACCCGGCCCGAGCCCGACGCGCTGCCGCGCATCTCGCTGTCGTTCGCGCAGTCCTCGATGCCGCCTTCGAATCCGGACGCGCGCACGCGTGCCGATCTCGAGGTGCACGGCGTGATCGGCGAGGGCGGGATGGGCGTGGTTCATGCGGCGCGCCAGCGCTCACTCGACCGCGAGGTCGCGCTCAAGACGCTGAAGAGCCCCAATGCCGGCGACGGACCGACCGCCGCGCTGCTCCGCGAAGCCATCGTCACCGGGCGCCTCGAGCACCCGGGCATCGTCCCGGTGCACGCCCTGGGGCTGGACGACCGCGGCGCGCCCGTGCTGGTGATGAAGCGCGTCGAGGGCGTCGAGTGGCGTGCGCTCTTGGCGGACGCCCACCACCCGGCCTGGAAGCTGCACCCCGGGGATCGATTGGAGGTGCACCTCGAGATCTTGATGCAGATCTGCCAGGCGGTGCACTTCGCCCACGATCGGGGGGTGATTCACTGCGACATCAAGCCCGAGAACGTGATGCTCGGGAACTACGGCGAGGTCTACCTGGTGGACTGGGGTATCGCGATGCGCAGCGACGACCCGCGAATGGCAGAACGCTCGGGCCTGGTGGGCACGCCGGCGTACATGCCGCCAGAGCTGGTGTCGGGCGGCCCCATCGGCGCGTGGACCGACGTCTACCTGCTCGGCGCGACGCTGCACCACGTGCTCACCGGGCGGTTCCGGCACGAGGGCGAGAAGCTGCAAGACGCGCTGATGTCCGCCTTCCTCTCCGAACCAGCGACGTACGACAGCTCGGTGCCAGAAGAGCTGGCGGCGCTCTGCAACCGCGCCACCCGCCGGGATCCGAATGCTCGGCACGCCAGCGCGCTCGAGCTCCGGCAGGCAGTCGCCGACTACTTGCAGCACAAGGGCTCGATCGTGCTGGCCGACGAGGCCAGCGAGCGCCTGGCTCGCCTCGAGGCGCTCTTGGCCGAAAACGCCGACGGGTGCGCGCCCAGCGATCTGCGGCGTGCATATCAACTGGTTTCGGAGTGCCGTTTCGGTTTCGCGCAGTCGCTGAAAGAGTGGAACGACAACACGCATGCACGCGACGGACTGGTTCGCACGGTGATGCAGGCCGTGGATCTGGAGCTGCGACAGGGGCACGTGCAAGTGGCCGAGGCGCTCTTGGCCGAGCTGGGAACGCCACCGCCCGAGCTGAAAGAGCGGGTGCGGCGCGCCCAGAAAGACGCAGCGCGCACCCGGGCCGAAGACGAACGCCTGCGTGCCCTGGCCCACGAGCAAGACAGCAGCGTCGCCGGTCGCGAGCGTACCAAGGGCCTGGCCGCCATGACGGGAGCCGCGATGGCGCTCTCGGCGTTCGCCCTCTCCCAACCGAACCCGGCCAAGATCAAACCCGAGGGGTTGTTCGTGTTCGGTGTGGTGGTGTTCGCGGTCACGCTGCTGGTCACGGCACTTTGGCGAAAGCGGCTCTTTGCCAATCAGTTCAGCCGGCGCATGACCGGGCTGATGCTGCTCTCGGGCGCCTTGCTGCTCGTGAGTCGTTCGTTCGGGCTCTGGATGCGCATGCCCGCGCCGCTGATCTTCACCCAAGACCTGCTGGTGCTCGCCGCCGTCGCCGCCGTGGCCTCGGTCGCGATGCTGCCTTGGCTGGCCCCCTTGGCGGTGTTGATGGTGGCGGGTGCCGCGTACTGCCTGGCGTCGCCCAGCCTGTCGCCGGTGGTGTTCTCGCTGGCGGGCGTGCTCACGCCGCCGTGCGTGGCCCTCGCGCTCTGGCGCCACCGCGTGGTGGAAGAGGCCGAGCGCGAAGAGGCGATGCCCGAAAGCGCAACACTGGACTGACGACCTCTTACGACCAGAATTCGACACGCCTGCCACATCACGAGGACGTCCGGCGACGCAACGGGTTCGCGGAGCCGGGCGAGGCAAGGCTGGTGGTGTGACCTCAGGGCAAGAGCCTCGGCAGATCCTTCGCCGCGTCTAGCTGGACTTCGGCCTTCAGCAGAAAGGCCACCAGCTCGGCGTGCACTTCGCGATAGCGCGTGCCGGGGAACAGCTCGATCGTGTCTCCGCCAGCTGCAAGGAGCAGTCGCGGCTCGACACCGCCGCCGCCCTCGGGCACGTCGACCGACAAGCGGATCCCGTCCGAGACCTCGAGCACCCCGAGCCGAGCCCGCCCCGCGGCCTGGCGGTGCTCGACGCGCAGCCGCTTGCCCTCGAGCGTGAACACCCACGAGACCCGCCGTGCCTGGGCGAACACGCCCAGGGCCGCGCCCGCGACCACGAGCGGCACCGCGAGCCAGCGGATCGGCGCGCCCAGCTCCAAGCCCACAATCAAGCCCGCACCCGCCAGCCCGGCGCCTGCGAAGAGCACGGTCGCCCGCGGGCCCCCCGCGACCACCAGCTCGGCCTGGGGCGGCGAGCGATACGGATCCTTCATCGGACGACCAGCGCTCCGAACTTGTCGGGCACGTGGAAGTTGGGTTTTCGCGTCAGCGTGGGGCTCCAGGCCAGGTACTTGCGCGAACCGGCGCCTTCCATCCGATAGAGGCCCAGCGGGACGCGCGCCCCGGGGCGCAGCGCGGCGAGGATTTCTTTCGCGGTGAACGTGGCCTCGATCGTGGCACGGCGAGCGCTTGGGTCGCGGGTGGTGGCGACCGTGAGCCCGCTGGACCAGGCGGTGTCGCTCGCACCGCCCTTCTGCACGTCCAGATCGAACCAGTGCCCGAAGGGGCCGAGCTCGATCTCCGCGTAGTGCTTGGGGTCCGTGGCGTCGTGGCCGAAGAAGATCTCGACGCAATCCTCTTGATACAGCTTGTCGCGCTCCGCAGCGACCGGGCGCGCACGGTCCACGTTCAGCCCCGCACCTTCGAGCTCGAACAGTGCGTAGAGTGCCGAGCTGGACCAGGCAAAACGCGCGCGGGTCACGATCCCGGTTGCAGCGCCCGACCAGTCGGTGTCCCAGCTGACAGCCGGGGCACGCGACCAGATCGAGTCGTCGCCCTTGCCGTCCAGCTTCACGCTGTCGGCCCCGAGTGCAACGGCGATGGCCTCGCGGGTCGGGGCGGCAGCGATGGGCGCCGAAGCGGCAACCGCAGGAGCCGCGTTCCGGGTGGGCTGCCAGGGCTCGGCCGAGGACGAGTGCAGCTCGAAACCGGCCATCGACCGGAAATGAAATGGTCGCGGCTTGCCGAGCAGGCCGGCGGCGTCGCCCTCGAAGGCAACCGCGTTCAGATCCAGCCCGTAACGCTTGGCCGCCACGGTGATCAGCGGCGAGGTCTTGTGCCCGCCCAGCTCGCTGGCCAGGCGGGGGTTGTTCCAGAGCCCGAGCAGCTCGGCGCCCGCACGATCCACGCTGACCGGATGAGTGCCCCCGATCGCGACCCGCTCGTCGGTCGGATAGAGCTGCCAGAAGCCGTCGCCGCCCATGCCGGGTGCGGCCTCGGCCAGCACCACGTCGGGGGTCGAGATCTCGAGCACGTCGGCCATGCGTTCGGCGAACGCGACGAGGGCGCCGACGTGCGCTTGACGCGCTTCGGCCGGATCCGCGGAGCTGGCGTCTGCAGCCTTGGCGGCCTTCTTGGCCTTGATCTGCTCGTTCAGCTCGCGGTGGGTGCGAAACTTCTGTTTGTATGTCGGGCGCGCGTCGCTGAGCATCACCGTGCCCTGCATGCCCTTGATGGCCATCGAGGTGACACTGAAGCGGTGCGCCTTGACCTTGGGCAGCGAGACGAAGAGCCCCCGGTCCAGGTGCTCGGCAAGCACCTTGGGCATGAGCAGTGTCGGCACGCGCGAGCTGGCGATGCCGGTGATCGGCAGCGGCAATCCGGGACGGTCGCCCTCCACGTCGTAGACGCCGTCGTCGTCCATGGCGACCAGACGCACGCCCTCTTCTTTCGCCATGCTCTCGTAGCCGGTCAGCGCCACCACGCGCCTCCAGTGCTCGTGCGAGATCCCGCAGCCCTCGGCGATCGTGATCCGGTCGTGCCCGCGCTTCTTCAGACAGGCCACCACGCCGCGTGTGAAGTCCACTTCGGTGGTGCGCCCCACCACGCCGTCGTCACCCTTGCGCTTGTCGGGGTCGACGATGCCGTCGAAGCCGCACAGGTTTGGCTTGAGCAAGATCGGCGTGGCCTTCGGCCGACGCGGCATCACCCGCTCGCAGATCGCCTCGCCCAGCTCGCGCGACGTCTTGCCCGACAGGACCGTGACGGGGCTTCGGTCTTGCTTCAGGCGGGCGACGTGGCGCTTGCGCAATGCGGCCCCGTCCACCTTGTCGCTACCGATCACGCTGGGGCCGGCGTCGTACGCGGGCTCGCTGGCGGCCGAGACGGTGTCGGCGGAAGAGGCCGCGGGCGCCGGCGCCGTGGTTCCGGGGGCGGGATCCGACGGCGCAGCCTTGCTGCAAGCCGGCAGAGCGAGAGCGAGCAGCACGAACCTTCGCACCGGCCCAGCCTAGCGCTATCGTGCGCCGCTGACATGACCGACCGCAGCTTCGAGGACAGCGTGGTGGTGATCACCGGGGCCGCCGGCGGCATCGGCCGGGCGATCGCCCGGCGTTTCGCCCGGGCCGGCGCGCGCATCGTCGCGCTGGACGTGGACGCCGACGGCCTGGTCGAGACCGAGCGTGCGCTGACGGGTCACTCGGTCGTCAGCCTGCGCTGTGACATCACCCGCACCGACGACTGCGAGCGGGCGGTCCGCGAAGCCATTGCACGCTTCGGTCAGATCGACGTGCTGGTCAACAATGCGGGCATCGTGCACCGCTCGGCGTTTCGCGACACGGCGCTCGACGTCTTTCGGCGCGTGATGGAGGTGAACTTCTTCGGCTCACTGCAGATGACGAAAGCGGCACTCGAGGCGTTGATTGCACGCCAGGGGCTGGTGATCGTCGTGTCGAGCGTGGCCGGGGTGGCGCCGCTCTACGGCCGCAGTGGGTATTCGGCGAGCAAGCACGCGCTGCATGGCCTGTTCGAGTCGCTGCGCGCCGAGCTGGCGGGCTCGGGGCTCGAGGTCTTGATGGTCTGCCCGTCGTTCACCCGCTCGGCTTTCGAGCAGCGGGCGCTCGACGCCGACGGAGGCCGCGTGACGCGGGGGCGCTCTCGGGTGGGTACCGAGGCCGCGCCCGACGACGTTGCCCGGGCGATCTTCGATGCGGCGCGGCGCCGTCAGCGCCTCTTGGTCCACACCCCGGTGGGCAAGCTGGCCTTCGCGCTGTCCAGGCTCGCCCCCGGCGTCTACGAGAAGCTGATGGTGAAGAAGCTGGCGAGCGAGCTGGGCGTCACGGGTTGAACGTGGCCACGCCCACCCAGTGCACGATTCGCGAGCAGTAGCCCGAGCCGATGGAGCCGCGGCAGGCGTCTTCGCCGTCGAAGCGCGTCTCGCCGCGATCGAGCGCGCGCATCACCGGAAGGGTGATGTCGTGCCCGCCGTCGCGACAGGCCGAGTCCCCGCAGGCCAGCAAGAACAACGCGGGTGCGTGCTCGACCACGATGCGCCGGATGTGGGCAGCCCCGGCCTGCCCGCCGCCGGCCGTGCGCTCGTCGATCTCGAGCCGCAGGCTGGCGAGCCGCGGCAAGACCGTGTGAATGCGGGGCGCCGCGTCTTCTCGTTCCCGCCGCTCGGCGGCACGTTGGGAGGCCTCGCTGGGGGGCCGGTTCATTCTTCGTGCAGCCACGGCGCCCCTAGTAGCACGGCGTTCGTGCCAGAGCTACTGCGCGCCGGGCGCCACGAACGGATCCGAGCCGCACTCGCGTTTGACGTCGTCCGCCGACGAGTGACGGCTCGAGCTGTAGTACCAGTTGGTGATCTTCCCCTTCTGGCAGCCGCCGAGCGCCGACGACGTGTCGCAGCGGGTCGTGTTCATGGAATAGCCACTGGCAGGTGAGCAGATGGCGCGGACGCGGTCATTCGGCTCGCTGTGAAAATCGAGGCACATCTTGCTGCCGCCGCCCGAGCTGTTGCGCATGTCGCAGCTCCCCTTGACCTCCCCAGGGCTGCCGCCCTTCTTGCAGGCCAGAAGCGCGATGGCGACCACGACGATGGGCAGCGGAGCGAGAATGCGGCGCGAGATTTTCATGAAACGAACCCTCCACCCTCCGGAGTAACACGAACCCCACCCGGGCGTCAGCTGGGCCGATTTCGGGGAGAGCACCCCGCTGGGCCGACCCCTGGTATGTTCGGCCGGCATGCGCCTGGGGATCGATCTCGGCACCACCCGCACCATCGTGGCCTTCCACGACCGGGGCAACTACCCGAGCGTGGCGTTCGTCACGCCGGAAGGCGACTGGGTCGATCACTTTCCGACCGTCACCGCCGAGGTGAACGGGCAGCTTCTGCACGGCCTGGACGCCGAGGCCGCCGAGCGCGAGGGCGCGCCCGCCCTGCGCTCGTGGAAGCGCTTGCTCGCCACCACCCGGCAAGACGAGACGATCACCATCGGGCGGGTGGCGGTGACGCCGGCCGAGCTCGTGACCGGCTTTCTCTCGGCGCTGCGCCGCGACCTCGCGGCCCGGTCGAACGTCGCGAAGCTGGTCCGCGAGCCACTCGAAGCGGTCATCAGCGTGCCGGCCAACGCCCATTCCACCCAGCGCTTCGTCACCCTGGACGCTTTCCGACGCGCAGGTTTCTCGACGCGCGCGGTGATCAACGAGCCATCGGCGGCCGGCATCGAATACGCGCACCGGCACGCGAACACGCTCTCGGCACGCCGCGAGCACGTGATCGTCTACGACCTTGGTGGCGGGACATTCGACGCGGCACTGGTCCACATCGCCGGGGGCCACCACGACGTGGCGCTCACGTCGGGCATCCCGGCACTGGGTGGCGACGACTTCGATCGCGCGCTGCCTCGACACGCCAGTCGTGATCCCCGTGTCGGATTTCTACGACCGCGTGAGGCCGCTGGTCGAGGCAACGCTGACCGCCCTCGAGCCGATCGTTTCCGCGCTGGGCCAAGACGAGATCGCAGGCGACATTGCCGGCATCTACATGGTCGGCGGCGCCAGCGGGCTGCCGATCGTCCACCGAGTGGTGCGCGAGCACTTCGGTCGCCGCGTCCACCGCTCGCCCCAGCCTGGGGCGGCCACCGCCATCGGTTGCGCGATCTTGGCCGTGGAGGGTGAGGCGGCCGAGCCGCTGGCCTTGTCCGAGCGGCTGTCGCGGCACTTCGGCGTGTTCCGCGAGGCCGAGCGCGGCAAGCGATCGGTGTTCGATCCGGTGTTCGAGAAGGGCACGCCCATGCCGGCGCGGGGTGCCGATCCGGTGGTCGCCGTCCGCCGCTACCGCGCGGCGCACAACATCGGACACTTCCGCTTCGTCGAGTCGGCCCACGTGGACGATCGCGGCGACCCCACCGGCGACCTCACCCCGCACGCCGATGTGTTCTTCCCATTCGCGGCCGATCTGACCGGGGCCGCGCTGCCCGACGCGCCGGTCAGCCGGCTGCCCGGCGACGGGCCCTGGGT
This sequence comes from Polyangiaceae bacterium, assembly GCA_023150915.1. Lineage (GTDB taxonomy): Bacteria > Myxococcota_A > Polyangia > Polyangiales > Polyangiaceae > JADJKB01. The sequence goes on along the minus strand of JAKLKA010000015.1, from coordinate 223 downwards.
CGAAGAGCGCTACGAGGTGGACGCCGCGGGGGTGATCGCCGTGACCATCACCGATCTGGACGCCGGACGAGCTTCGCGCTTCGTGCTCTGACTCGGCTTTCGCCCTTTCGGGCGAAAGCCGAGGCTACAGACTTCAGGCTGCAGGCTTCAGGAGGTCCAGTCGCGCGGGCGGCTTCGGTGGAGGCAGAAGATGGCGACCTGGCGGGCGTAAAGGTTGTTGCAA
>JAKLKA010000202.1 GCA_023150915.1 Polyangiaceae bacterium | reverse complement strand
CGCCGGTGCCCGAGCCGCCGGTGCCCGCGCCGCCGGTGCCTGTGCCACCGGTGCCGGCCGCGCCGCCGGTCGTCGCGCCGCCCGAGCCCGCGGCCCCGCCCGTGGCGCTGCCTCCTGTGCCCGCGGTCCCGCCGCTCGACGAGCCGCCCGAGCTGGTGCCACCGCCACCGCTCGCGCCTCCCGTGCCCGAGCCGCCCGTTCCCCCTCCCGAGTCGGAGTCACTTCCGCAGGCGACGGTCAATCCCAGGGTGCCGATCAGAAACCAAGAAGACAAGCGCATGGGGTCCAATCGACCCGACCGAGCCGGGATGCGCCAGCAGCCGTCAGCGCCAGCGCGCCGCGCATGCGCGCATGCGCCGCCTGGCACGTGCCGCACGGCCCAGCACGAGCGCCAGCGCCAGCAGCGACCACGCGCTGCCGCCGCCGCGCCGCGGCACCGCGCACCCGCACCCCGAGTCGTCGTCACCCGTGCTGCCTGTCGCGCCGCCGGCGGGTGCGCCGCCAGCGCCGCCGGCGCCACCCGCACCCGCGTCGGGGATGGGCGGTGGCGTTCCCGTGCCGGGCGCCATGCGCAGCACGAACACGCTCTCGTCCACGTCGTTCACTGCAACGAACACGTTGCGCGTCGGCACATGGCGAAAGCGACCGAACACGCCCCCGCTCGCGGTGATCTTGCCCGGCGTGGCGCCGGTGGTCGCGTGCTGCTCGAAGGTCAGCTGGCTCGGGTCGAAGGTGTACACCGTGGCGCCACCGCCCCAGAGCACGAACTTCTTCAGGGCTGTGTCGAAATCGATTCCGGGTGCCGAGCCCCCGAACAGGTCCTTCGCGGTTGCGCCGCTCAGGGTCACGCCCTGTTCGTACTTGTCCGTGTCGAGGTGATACAGGTCGACGCGCCCTTCGCCCACGATCACCATCAGGCGCGCCTCGGGATCGAGTGCCGCCGAGACGTTGGCCGCCCAGAAGCCGCCGTTCGATTCGGCGCGGGGCGTGTGGGTGTCGGCCACCGGATCGTACTCGTGCATGCGGGCGTTGCCCCGCCGGAACACGTGCCCGGTCTTCGGATCGTAGACGGTCGGATCGCCATAGCCCTGCTCGCCGGGGCCGTCGGCCTTGCGGGTCCACTTGCCCGCCGCAAATCCGAAGCTCCAGACCCCCTGGCCATAGTTGCCGCTCTGCCAGAGTGAGCCGCCGAACGAGAGCAGGGCGTCGGTGGGCGCCGGAACGTACGCGAGGCCCGAGTAGGTGTGGCGCGAGCCCGGGCTTCCGTCGTCGTACTGCTCGTGGGTGCCGCCCGCGGGGATCTGTGCGTGGGGCGTCGGGCCCCAGAGCCGGGACCACGCCAGGGTGCCGAGGTCGAATGCATAGACCTCGTTCCCCTTGTAGTCGGCGTGCCCGCCGCCCCAGACCAGAAGCCGGCCGCGCGAGCCGTCGAGGGCCGCGCCGCTCCACGCCGACATCACGCCCTTGCAGTAGAAGCTCCACTCGTACCCAGGCTCGTCGGGTGGGCACACGCTGCGGAGCTTGGAATTCGGAGCTTCGTACCAGCTGCCCGGTTTCAGATCGTCGATCGCGTCGGCGTGGGCCGCCGACGACACACCCACCAGGATCAGGGCGCAGGCGAGGGGAACGAGGCGCATGCCTCAGCCTAGCCGATCTCGGCGGTCACCCGTGGCAGGGTCGACAGCGCCGCCACGCACTGGCGCGCCGCACCCTCGCTGGGCGCGGGCACCCGCACGATTTCGCCGTCGAACACCGCGCGGTTCACCGCCGCCAGCGCATCGCTCAGACTCAGCCCCAGGCGCTGCTCGAGCGTGCGAATCACGCGCACCGTTCCCACGCTGACCGGCCCGCACAGATCCGGATCGATGCTGAACACCACCGTGGCCATCAACGGCTCTTGGCGCAGCGGAAGCCCAGGGTCACGTCGCGATAGCTGACGGCATGCGACGCACGCTTCTCGGGGCGAAGCGCCCCGGGCTTCACGCTCTCCCAGTGGCCGCCGCGCACCACCTTCTGGTTCTGATCGGGCGGCGTTCCACCGTAGGGGCCGTAGGCCGTGCTGGTCCACTCGCTGACGCCGCCCGCAAGGTCGTGAAGCTCGAAGGCGCCGGCTTTGCGGCTGCCCACCCGGCACGGCGCGCGCCGATTCCAGCATGCGTTCTCGTCGGCGGGCAGCGCGGTGCCCCAGGGCCAGGCCAGCTTGTCGTCGCCGCCGGTCGCCGCCCACTCCCACTCGGCCTCGGTGGGCAGGCGCAGCCCCTTCCACGCGCAATAGCGGGTGGCGTCCTCGAAGCTCACGCACGTCGCGGGCAGGTCGGCGTTGTCCGCCAGGTTGGCGCCGCACAGCGCGCTCTGCGCCTGGTGCTCGGCCTCGGGCAGCGGCGAGAGCAGGCGCACCTGGGTGGGCAACGTCTCGCAGGCCTTGTTCTTCGCGCACGCTTGGTATTCGCCCACGCTGACCTCGCGCTGGTGCAAGCAGTGCTCGGCGATCTCGACCTTGCGCTCCGGGCGCTCATCGGGTTCTCCCTGTCCCGCGGGCGAGCCCAGCCACAGCGTGCCGCCGGGGATCGGCAGCATGCCTTTCGGACAGGCGCCCTCGGGCTCGTGCTCTTCGCTGCGCGCAGTCACCGGTGGCGCGGGTCGGCTCGGGGCGGGCGGCGGGGGCGCGGTCGGGCTCGCACACGCAAGCGCGAGAGCGCCCGCCGATGAAGAAAAGCGACGCATCACCCGCCGAGTGTCGGCAACCCCTGCGCGTTTGGTCAAGTCGGGCGAAGCTCGCGAGATCCAGCAGGTTTCGCCAGGCTGCCCGCGTGTCGCCCGGAAATCGTTGCCACTAAGTTGAAAAACGCGAGTTCGTGGGCCAGGGTGGGACCCACTCATGGCAACCCCGCGAGACTTCTTCCGACGCGCAACCGGAGCCGTGGCGCTCGTGCTCGGTCTCGGGCTGGCGTTCCCGGCGAGCGCCGCGACCGACAGCGATGCCCCCAAGGCGGGCGCCAAGGCCGGCAGCAAGGCGCGCTCCAAGGCCAAGGGCAAGAAGGCCCAGAAGGCCGCCAAGGCAGAAAAGAAGCGCACGACCGACAAGCGGGGAGAGGCCATCGCCAAGGCGGCGCAGAAGAAGAAGGCGGCGGACGACGCGAAGGTCGCGTCGAAGGGCAAGCCCGCGCTGGCCAAGGCCAAGCCGGCTGCCGAGCCCAAGGCCGAGAAAGCCGACAAGCCCGAGTCGACGGACAAGTCCGAGAAGAAGACGGACGACAAGGAAACCAAGGCCGCAAACTGGGTGATCGAGAAGCCGTCGGCCGACACGCAGACCCAGAAGACGGTCGACGAGCGCGGGATCAACCCGTGCAACACGCCCGACAAGGGCTGGGGCGTGTACGACAAGTGGAGCCGCGCGCCGTCGATGGGTCAGATGATCTCGCCGGGCAAGGGCGGCATCGCCGCGAACGGCGGCTTCGACGTGATGTTCCATTTCCACGGGCACGAGCCGGTGCGCAAGGAGTGGACGCAGGTCATGGACGGGGCGGTGCTGGTCGGGATCGACCTGGGGATCGGTTCGGGTCCGTATGCTTCTGCGTTCTCGTCACCCGAAGCATTCAAGAAGCTGGTCGACAGCGTCGAGAAGGCGATGGCCGAGAAGACCGGCAAGAAGAACGCCCACGTGCGCAAGGTCGGGCTGTCGGCCTGGAGCGCGGGCTACGGCGCGGTGGGTGAGATCTTGCAGCAGCCGCTGGGCAAGAAGCTGGTCGACACCGTGATCTTGCTCGACGGCCTGCACAGCGGGTACGCCGGCGATTCGCTGAACGAGCTTCAGCTTCGCCCGTTCGTCGACTTCGCGAAAGAGGCCACCGCTCGGCACAAGTTGATGTTCGTCAGTCATTCGTCGATCATCCCGCCGGGGTACGCCTCGACGACCGAGACGGCGAAGTTTCTGATCGAGAAGGTCGGCGGGAAGCCCAAGAAGACCAAGCCGCGGGGCGCAGACCCCATGGGGCTGGACCTGAATGCCCGCTTCTCGAAGGGCAGCTTCCACGTGCGCGGGTACAACGGCAACGACAAGATGGACCACTGCGCGCACATCGGTCTGCTTCGCGACGTGCTGAAGGTGCACGTCAAGTCGCGCTGGGACTCGCCCAAGGGTCACGCCAAGAACTGACGATGACCGTCGTCGAGACGCTGGCGGACTGGGTGTGCGCCACGCGGTACGACGACGTGCCGGAGCGCGTCCGCGAGCTGACGCGCGCCCAGATCGCCAGCGTGGTAGGCGCCATCTTTGCCAGCGCGCACAGCCGTGACGCCGGCGCGGTGCACCGGGCAGTGCGGGGCTGGGCCGCGCCGGGCCCGGCCAGTGTGCTCTCTACCGGCGAGCGCTGGTCGGTTCACGATGCCGTGCTGGTGAACAGCGCCCGATCGATGGCGCTCGACTACGACGACTACCTCTACATGGGACACACCGGGCACTCGGCGGTGCTCGCCAGCTTGGCGCTGGGCGAAGCCGAGGGCCACGCGCCCCGAGAGGTGCTCACCGCCATGGTGCTGGCCAACGAGATCGGCGGGCGCGTCGGCGCAAGCGCCGTGCTCGGCCCCCAGAACGGGCAGGCATGGAGCTTCATCCACGCCATCGAGGGTGCCGTGGTCGGCGCGAAGCTCTGGCGGCTTTCCCCCGCGCAGACCGCCCATGCGCTGGCCATCGCGCTGTATCAGCCCACCTTCACGCTCTGGCCGGGCTTCATGGGGCCGGGCAGCAAGGTGCTGACCGCGGCGCAACCCACCGTGGTCGGCTTGCAGGCGGCGGCCTTCGCGCGTGAGGGTATGACCGGTGCCCGCGAGATCTTCGAGCATCGGCGCAAGGGCTTCTGGGCGTCGTTCTCCTGGGCGCCGCTGCCGGGCATGCTCGCTCGGCTGGGGGAAGCTTGGGTCAGTGACACCCTGGCATTCAAGCGCTACCCCGGTTGCGCCTATGTCGACACCACGCTGGATGCGCTCTTCACGGTGCTGGCCGAGGTTCGTGCTGTCACGGGCAGCGCTCTGCGCGCCGAAGACGTGAAGCGCGTGGTGGTCGAAGCCAGCTTGCTCAGCGTCGAGATGGACAACCTGTCGAGCGAGCACCTCCACGCCGACGAGCCGCTCTCGCCGGTGAACGTGAACTTCTCGATCCCGTTCAACGTTGCCATTGCCATCGCCATCGGGGCGCACGACGGCCGCGCGCTGAGTCAAGAGACGCTGGACGACAGCGCCGGCTCGATTCGCGAGCTCGCGCGCAAGACCGAGCTGGTCCACGACTGGGGCATGAGCCTGGCTGTGGTCCGGGCGTTCGACGGCGTGTCGGGCGGAGCCCTGAAAGCGCTGCGGCCTCGGCAGGTCGCGGGTCTGATCGCCGGGTACCAGAAGCAGCTCGGGGGCAGAAAGCGCACCGGCCTTCGCCCCCGGGGTCTGATTGCCGAGTGGGGCACGCTTGCTCGCATGGCCCGCGCGACGAACGTCGAGCGACCGCGGGGTGACTTCACCGGCTTTCGGATGGCCTTCCCCGCACAGGTGACCCTCGAGACGCACGACGGACGCTGCTATCGCGCTCGGCAAGACGTTCCCATCGGCGCCCCCGGGCAGCCCGGCCGGATCGAAGCGGCCTATGAGAAGCTGGCACGCGAGGCCCACTTGCCGCCACAGCGCACGGCAGAGCTCGCGGCGGCGCTGCGCGGTTTCGAGGCGCGCCCGGTTGCGGAGACCGTCCGCCTGGCTTGCGCCGGGTGACGCGCGCCGCGCGCCTCCGCTAAGCTCGCCGCCCGATGGACGAGGAAGCCCCCCGATCGATGCGCCGCGTCGCGCCGACGGCGTCGATGTTCCTCAAGCGGAATCCCCCGGTGGGGGCTCGGCCCGGCGCGCTGGCCATTCCTCGAGGTGCCGCCAAGCCTCGCATCCACGTGGTGGCCTACGACGCGGACCACCTGCACGAACAGGACGTCGACGACGTTGGCCGCATCAAAGAGCTCTTGAAGTCGCACACCGTGACCTGGGTCGACGTGCAGGGTCTGGGTGACGAAACGGTACTGCGTCAGCTGGCCGACGTCTTCGCGCTGCACCCCCTGGCTCTGGCCGACGTGGTCAACGTGCCCCAGCGACCCAAGACCGAGAGCTACGAAGGTCAGCAGCTGTTCATTTGCGGCATGTTGCGCCTGGACGAAAATGGCGATCTGCACACCGAGCAGGTGAGCATCTTCATCGGCAAGGGCTACCTGCTGACCTTCCAAGAAGAATACGGCGATCTGTTCAACCCGGTGCGCGCCCGGCTGCGAGACAACGTGGGCATGCTGAGGGAGTCGGGCGCCGACTATCTGGCCTACTCGCTCATCGACACCATCGTCGACGGCTACTACCCGTTGCTCGAGGTCTTTGCCGACGAGCTCGAGGCGCTCGAAGAGCGCGTGATGCGACGGCCGCACCCCGCGCTCTTGACCCGCGTCCACGACGTGAAGCGCATCTTGCTGCTGGTGCGTCGCGCGGTGTGGCCGTTGCGCGACGCCCTGGCGACCCTGATCCGCGACCCCGTGCCCATGGTGACGGATTCGGCGCGCATCTACCTACGCGACACCTACGACCACTGCGTACAAGTCTCGGAAATGGCGGAGAGCTACCGCGAGCTGGTGAGCGAGCTGACGAACACGTACATGTCGGTGATCTCGAATCGCACCAACGACGTGATGCGGGTGCTGACGGTGGTCACGACCATCTTCATCCCGCTGACCTTCATAGTGGGCGTGTACGGCATGAACTTCCACCACATGCCCGAGCTCACGTGGCGCTACGGCTACTTCGTGGTGCTCGGTCTGATGGCCGCCCTGGGCATCGGGCTGATGGTCTTCTTCAAGCTCCGGGGCTGGCTGGGGGATCCGGGGCGCGAGGTCGAAGTGGACGACGAGAAGTAGGGCTGGCGAGGCTCGAGAGTGCGCGACCAGGGACTCGAACCCACACACCTTGCGGTGCCGGAACCCCCGACGATTCGTCCAGCAGCACCTTAGCCATCGGTCGGCCGCATCCGGCTTGCGTGCCGAGCCGTCGTGGCGAGCCGAGTGACCTCGTCCATCACTTCGGGCTCGTCCGCCATCATCCCGATGATTGTCGCGGGCTCTGCGTCGCCGGACCGGCGCTCGACGACATCATGCACAACCCGCTCTACGAGACGCAGCCGGTCCGTGGGCGTGAGGCGGAGGATCTCCTCGTAGAGCTGCTCGACGCTCATCACGCTTAGGAAGTAGCACGCCGGCATGGTCTGCGCCTCCGTCGACTAGGTCAAGCGTGGAGGCAGCCGCTGGAGGATTCCAGGTCGGCTTGTCGTGCTCCCCCATGGGAGCCCGAGGTTCCCTCCGGACTCGTTCTCGCAGGCGACCGAGCAGCTACTGGTCAGCCCTGGTCGTCATCGTCATCGTCAGCGCAGCCCCGGTTCGGCTCCCGCACCCACTCTGCGTCAGGCTCGGGCGTTTTCCGGTGACGCTCTACAAAGAGCAGTGGGCCAAGCTGCTCGACATGGCCGACGAGATCCGAGCGTTCATCAAGGACAACGAGGCCAAGCTCAAGACGAAGGGGGAGTAAGCGATGGCGGACTTGCCCCACGAGTACACGGGGTGGTGGCGGATCACCGAGACCGGGACGTGGGACAACGATCACCTCGACACCCTTGGCCCGGCCGTGATCTCGCTCACTGGGTACGCTGACCGGCTGCGAATGCACTGCCTCCTTGCCTACTTGAATTGCAGGCCCACGAAGACCGGCGTCTCGTTCACCTGGGAGGGCGCGTGGGAGTTCGAACAGATGTCCGGCTCCGGAAGCGTGCGGCTTGCCAAGGACGGCAAGCTCCGGGGTCGGATCAAGATCAAGGACGGCGACGACGCCACGTTCATTGCCGAACGGACTGATGAACCCACCAGACCCATCCCGAATCCGCCGAGCTACCGGGACAAGTGGCGGTGATCCTGCCTTGACGGCCACGGCTATCCGTCAGAGATGCCGGCCATGGGCTACGAAGAGTTCCGAGCTGCCTGGGAAGATGCGCTCCGGGAATCCAAGCTCTCGATGATGGGGCTCTGGGGCGAAGAGACCTTGGACCTTCGCACCACGAGCCGCAACTACGAGGTCCACGTCGAGCCCTTCGGTGGCCAAGATGCTGAGCCCTTCTTCGTGGCGGCCACGTTGTCGTTCAGGTGGAACGCCCTGAGCACGGCACGCACCGTCACGCGGGAAGAAGACATGCTGACCGAGCTGTTCGGTCGCGAGTCCGCCTACGATCTCGAAACCGAGCAGCCCTGGCTTCGGATCGACATCAAGCTGAACGCCTCACTGCCATACGACAAGCCGCTTCCCATGCCGTCCAAGGCAGCTTGGTCGGCCTGGGCAAGGGAAACGATGGGGCGGCTCGACGACATCGAGCCCCTCACTCCGGCGGAGAAGGTCCGAGAGAACGAGGACGGCAACCTTGAGGTCTTGGCGTGGCAAGGGGAGCCGGCGGTCAAGGCGACCTGCGGGGCCGACGGCCAGCTTCATCTCGAAGCCGTGAGCATCTCCGCGTTGCAGGTCATCCGAACTCCCCGGATCTTCGACGATCCGGACAAGGAGCCCGACGAGCCCGTGTACGGGCAGCTCCAGGAGATGTTCCACCGGGTCCGAGCGTCGTTGTTGGCGTGGATGCAGGCGTTGGATCACTTGAAGAAGAAGTAGCTACTCGCGACGGCCCGTCCCCGGCGTCGTCGGTGAGTTCCGCCAACGCACGTCGAGATAGACATGCCCCGGAGCAAGCACCTCACCCTGGAGCGCAAGGGCCATCAGGCGGGCCAGGTGAGGTTCCGACTCTTCGACGCCGACCAGCTCCAGCTCTGGTAGCTCCTCGTAGGTGGGATTCCCCCGATTTCTTGGACACATTTGTTACGCAGCGGTCTCGGTGAGAAGCGCTTCCAGCTCCCTCTCGGCGGGGGTCTTGTAGCCGAGGGAGGAGTGCAGGCGCGTGCGGTTGTAGAAGCCCTCGATGTACGG
>JAKLKA010000201.1 GCA_023150915.1 Polyangiaceae bacterium | reverse complement strand
CCGCGTTACCTTTCCTCGCATCCGTCCACCTCCGCGTGGTCCACCGTCCAACCGGGGCCACGCGGAGAACGGACGGAACGCAGCGGTTATTTCCGTGTTCCGGCGTTCACCGATCGTAACTTCTGGGACGCGGCACTAGCGCGTCACTTGAAGCAGGCTGTCTGGCACTTCGCTGCGCTGCAGTCGTAGAACGGACCGTAGAGGTTCGCGCCCTTCGAGTGCGTGGTGTAGCAGGCTTGCTCGCAGGTCGACGTCCCACACTTCCGCAAGCAGTCCGAGAGACTTGGCGGAAGCGTCAGTGCTCGGCCGAAAGCTCCCACGTCTCGGGGCTGCGCCACAGGCGCGAACGGAGAAGCTCGCGTTCGTAGAGCAGCTCTTTCGGGAGGCGATCGTAGAAGCGATCGAAGTGCTCTTCGTGGGCTACCGCTTCGTGTCGGCCGGCTTCGCGGCTGACCACCATCAGCTCGTGGAACTTCTTGGGATCGTAGTCCAGCCCCTGCCAGTGGAGGTCGTCGTGGCGGGGCATCCAGCCCAGCGGGCTCTCGACCGCGTAAGCCCGACCGCGCACCCGATCGACGATCCACTTGAGCACCCGCATGTTCTCGCCGAAGCCGGGCCACATGAACTTGCCGCTGTCGTCCTTGCGGAACCAGTTCACCCGGAAGATGCGCGGCGGGTTGGGGATCTTGCGGCCCATGTTGAGCCAGTGCCCCCAGTAGTCGGCCATGTTGTAGCCACAGAAGGGCAGCATGGCCATTGGGTCGCGGCGGACCGCCGCCTGACCCACCGCGGCCGCTGTGGCCTCTGACCCCATGGTGGCCGCCAGGTAGACGCCGTGGCTCCAGTTGAACGCCTGGAACACCAGCGGCATGTCCTTCGAGGTGCGGCCGCCGAAGATGAACGCGCTGATCGGCACGCCCCCCGGAGCCTCCCACGCCGGATCGGCCGTTGGGCACTGAGAGACCGGCGCGGTGAAGCGTGAGTTCGGGTGGGCTGCCGCCGTCTTGCTGTCGGGCGTCCAATCACGCCCCTGCCAGTCGATGCAGTGCTTCGGCGCGTCGGACAGCCCCTCCCACCAGACGTCGCCGTCGTCGGTGAGGGCCACGTTGGTGAAGATGCAGTTCTTGGTGAGCGCCGCGATGGCGTTGGGGTTGGTCTTGGCGCCCGTGCCCGGCGCCACGCCGAAGAAGCCCGCCTCGGGGTTGATGGCGTACAGCTTGCCGTCCTTGCCCGGCTTGATCCAAGCGATGTCGTCGCCCACCGTCCAGATCTTCCACCCCTCGAAGCCCTTGGGCGGGACCATCATCGCGAAGTTGGTCTTGCCGCACGCGCTGGGGAAGGCCGCCCCCACGTAGGTGCGCTCGCCGTCGGGGCTCTCGACGCCCACGATCAGCATGTGCTCGGCCAGCCAGCCCTCGTCCCGCGCCATGACGCTGGCGATGCGCAGGGCGAAGCACTTCTTGCCCAGCAACGCGTTACCGCCGTAGCCCGAGCCGAAGGACCAGATCTCACGGGTCTCGGGGAAGTGCGCGATGGTGATCTGCTCGGGGTTGCACGGCCAGGCGACGTCTTTCTCGCCCGCGGCCAGCGGCCGACCCACCGAGTGCATGCACGGAACGAACTCGCCGCCGTCCCCCAGCACGTCCAGCGCGCGCTGGCCCATGCGCGTCATGATTCGCATGTTCACCGCCACGTACGGGCTGTCGGTGACCTGCACGCCGATGTGCGCGATGGGCGAACCCAGCGGGCCCATGCTGAACGGCACGATGTACATCGTGCGGCCGCGCATGCACCCGTCGAAGCTCTTCGCCAGCTTCGCCTTCATCTCTTTCGGGTCCATCCAGTTGTTGGTGGGCCCCGCGTCGATCTTCGACGCCGAACAGATGAAGGTGCGGTCTTCGACGCGCGCCACGTCTTTCGGATCGCTGCGCGCCAAGAAGCTGTTCGGGCGCTTCTCGGGGTTCAGCTTGATGAACGTCCCGCCCTTCACCATCAGCTCGCACAGCCGGTCGTATTCCTCTTGGCTGCCGTCGCACCAGTGGACGTGATCGGGCTTGCACAGCTGCTCCATCTCGTCGATCCAGGCGAGTAGGCGAGCGTGCTTGGTCATCGCGTTGCTCATGTCTCAACCCTTTCCGAAGCGGGGGCGCGAAAACTAGCAGTTTCGTCCGCAGCCGGGGCGAGAAAACGCGCCCCGCGCGGCGCTGCTCGATATGATCGACGTCAGGCATGGCTCCCGCGCTTTTTCCGCTGCTCGGCCGGCACCAGGTGGCGTCGTTCGTCGCGACGGCCGCCGACTTCGGCGCGATGGTGGCGCTGGTCGAGCTGGCAGGGCTCTCGCCGGTCGTCGCAGCGGCGCTGGGGGCCCTGGTGGGCGCCGGGCTCAACTTCTACTTGAACCGGCGCTGGGTGTTCCGCGCCGAGCGCGAGCCGGCCCTCGGGCAGGCCGCGCGCTATGCCCTGGTGTCCGCCGCCAGCGCCGGCTGGAACGCCCTGGGCGAGCACCTGCTGTTCAAAGTGCTGGGCTTGCACTACGTGCTGGCTCGCGTGCTCGTCTCCGTCACCGTGAGCTTGGGATGGAACTTCCCGCTGCAGCGCGGCTGGGTGTTCAAGACGCACGCGGGGGAAGGGTGAGCGACCTCGACCCAGTCCCGGCACGCACGCGCCGCTTCGTGGCGTTCACATTGCGGCACGGGCGGCTGATCTGGCTCGTGGCGTTGGTGCTCGCCGTCCCCGCGGTGTGGCGTACGGCCGCGCTCTACGCCAACCTGCGGAGCGAGCTCGAGCACCTCTTGCCGCGCAGCGCTCCGAGCGTGACCGCCATCGAAGAGCTACGCGCGCGTCTGCCCGGGCTCCAGCACCTCGGGGTGGTGGTCGACGCGGGCGGCGCGCAGAACCTCCCCGCGGGCGAGCGCTTCCTCGACGACCTGGCGACGAGGATCCGGACCTATCCGCCGGAGTTGGTGCGCTCGGTCCGGGTGGGGAACGACGCCGAGCGCGCGTTCCTCGAGCAGCACGCGCCGCTCTATCTGGACAAGCCGGATCTGGTCACGGTCCGCGAGCGCATCGAAGCCCGACGCGACTGGGAGGTGGCGAAGGCGGCGGACCAGTTGCTCGACGACGACGAGGGCCCGCCGCCCCTGGACTTCACCGACCTCGAGAAGAAGTACGAGTCGAAGGCCGGCGGTGGCGAGCGCGTGCCCACCGGGCGGTTCTCTTCCCGCGCGATTGCGCACACGCTGCTGGTGGTGGACGTGGCACCGTTCTCCACCGGGCAGGGGAAGGGTGCCGAGCTCTTCCGACGCGTGAAGGCCGACGTGGCGGCGCTGGGCGGGCCGGAGAAGTACGCAGCCGGGATGCGCCTGGGCTATGCCGGTGACATCGCCATCTCGGTGGAAGAGACGCAGGCCCTGAAAGAGGACCTGTCGCTGTCGTCGGTGGTGGTGCTGCTGTTGGTGGGCGGCGCGCTGCTGGTCTACTTCCGCTGGTCCCGAAGTCTGCTGGCGCTCATCCCGCCGCTGCTCTTGGCCACCGTGTACACCTTTGCGCTGGCGTCGCTGCCCCCGTTTCGTGTGACCGAGCTCAACTCGAACACCGCGTTCCTGGGCTCGATCATCGTCGGCAACGGCATCAACTTCGGGATCATCTTGCTGGCTCGCTTCACCGAAGAGCGCCGCCAAGGGGTGAAGCTGGAAGACGCCATGACCATCGCGGTCTGGGGGGCCAGCCCCGGAACGCTCTCGGCGTCGCTGGCGGCCAGCGCCGCCTACGGCTCGCTGATCCTCACCGAGTTCCGAGGGTTTCGGCAGTTCGGCTACATCGGTCTGATCGGCATGTTCCTGTCGTGGGCCGTTTCTTTCGTGCTGATCCCCCCGCTCACCGTCTGGCTCGATCGCAACGCCGGCTCGGCGCGAAGCCCGGCCACCACCACCGGCGTGGTGATGGGCAAGGTGGCGCTTCTGGTCACGCGCTGGCCGCGGGCCATCTTGCTGGGCGGCGCCCTCTTGACGCTGGCTTCGCTGGTGAAGCTCAGCGGGGTCAGCGAACAGAACCTCGAGTTCGATTTCTCGAAGCTGCGGCGCGCCGACACCTGGGTCGACGGCGAGGGGTATTGGGGCCGCAAGATGGACGCGGTGCTGGGCAGCTATTTGACCCCGACCGTGCTCTTGGCCGACTCGCCCGAGCAGGCGCGCGCGGTGCGTGAACGGCTCGAAACAGCGCGGCAGAAGCCGCCGCTGTCCGAGATGGTCACCCGGGTCTTTTCCATCGACGACGTGATCCCCGGCGATCAGCTCGACAAGCTGGAAGAAGCCAGGAAGATCCGCGCAGCGCTGACCCCCCGGGTGCGCGCGCAGATCCCCGATGACAAGCGCACGCTGGTCGATCGCCTGCTGTCGCACGAGCTCACGCGGCCGGTGGGCCCCGACGACCTGCCGCCGCGCCTCTTGGTGGGCCTGCGGGAGCGCGACGGGCGGGTCGGCAACACCGTGGTCGTCTTTCCGAAACCGTCACGCGAGCTGTGGCAAGGGCCACCGCTGGCGGCCTTCGTGGCGTCGCTGCGCAACGCGGCGGACACGGGCCAGCCTGCGGCGCGCGTGGCGGGGTCGCTGCCGCTCTCGGCGGACATCCTGGCGTCGGTGCGCCGGGACGGGGTGTTCGCCAGCATCGCCGCGTTCCTTGGCGTGTTCCTGGTGGTCTTCGGGCTGTTCCGCTTCAGTCGGACCACGCTGCTGGTGATGGGCACGCTGGCCGTGGGCGTGGCGTGGCTGGGCGCGTTCGCCATGCTCACCGGCGTGAAGGTGAACTTCGCCAACTTCATCGCCTTCCCCATCACCTTCGGGATCGGCGTCGACTATGCGACCAACGTGATGAGCCGCTACCTGAGCGACGGCGAGCGCGACGTCGGCCCGGCGATCCGCGCCACAGGCGGTGCCGTGGCGCTGTGCTCGGTCACGACCGTGATCGGCTACTCGTCGCTGCTCTTGGCCGAAAATCGCGCGCTGTTCTTGTTCGGGCTCTTGGCGGTCTTGGGCGAGCTCGTCTGCTTGGCAGCGGGCGTGCTGCTCTTGCCGGCGCTGCTTCTGGTCTTGCCGAAGCGGCCGCGGTCGAGCGTCTCGTTCGACCGCGGGATCTGAGCTCACCCGGCGGCGCGCCGCCGCAAGAGCTTTCCCGCGGCGACCACCGACACGATCGCCACCAGCCAGCCGGCGATCGCGTCGATGATCCAGTGGTGGTCGAGGTACACTGCCGCCAGGAACATCACGACCGAGTAGAGGATGTGAATGGGGCGCGTCTTCCAGCTAGCAGCCTTCCACGCGGTCAGGAGCCCGAGCACGGGGTATGCGCAGTGCATGCTGGGCACCGCGCCGAACACGTTCGACGAGCGGGCGTAGAAGTCGTGGAAGTAGCTGATGCCGAGCAGCGCATCGACCCGCCCGAGGCCGGCGGGGCTGGGCAGCGCCGCCAGGTCGATCGTGCAGCCGTGGGCGCGCAGGTACCACGGCGGCGCTGCCGGAAGCGCCAGCCACAGCGCGAACGAGAGGTAGTTCCCGATGGCGAACGCCCACAGATAGTGGCGCATCCGGTCGCGATCGACGAAGTACAGGTAGGCCGAATAGATCAGCGCCAGATAGGCGAAGATGGCGTAGGGCACCGCGAAGATCAGGTCGAGCACGGGGTGGGTGTGGGCCTGGGCAAAGTCCTGGAAGGTTTGCCCCGAACCCGCCGAGAACAGCGCCAGCTCTGCGTTCCGGAGCCCACAACCCAGCACCCGGTCGGCGCTGGCCCAGGCCCTCAGCGGATAGCGGACCGCGTCGTACCCGATCAGCACCGCCAGGTATGGCCAGGCGTCGGCGAAGAACGCCTTCGACCGCGGGCCGGCGTAAGCCAAGAGGCACGCCAGCGCGATCAAGACGACGTGCTCGAACCGTGTGTCACCCCGCGCGACCACGAACGCCAGATACGCGAGCGGCAGACCCCCCGGCAGAAGCCACCATTTGCCCCAGAGCCCCCGCACGTGCTGAAGCGCCGTGGTCACGCTCCGCTCAGTCCGAGTGCGCGCGCGACTGCGGTGCCGGCGCCCCCAGCGCGTGGCGCGCCGAGCGCAGCGCCGAGATCACGCCGATGAAGCTGGAGGCCGCGAGCACCGCCACGCCCAGGAGCGTGAGCGGGCCTTGCAGGCGGCCCTCTTCGCACGGCACCACCCCCGCGAACAGGGACACGGTCAGAAGCACCACCCGCTCGGCCCGGCGCATGAACAGCGGCGGGAGCACCGCCCCCAGCGCTTCGGCGCGGGCGCGCACGTAGCTCACGGTGAACGCCCCCAAGATGGCCAAGCCTGGCACCGTGACCAGCCAGCCGTCGTCGGCGTAGAACACCACCAGCCCCAGCAGCGGCAAGCCGTCCGACAGCCGATCGACGGTCGAGTCCAAGAGCGCGCCCCAGCGGGAAGTGGTGCCCGTGGCGCGGGCGACCACGCCGTCGAACAAGTCCAGCGCGCCGCTGGCGACCACCAGCAACGCGGCCGTGACCAGCGAGCCCGATGCCGCGGCAAGGCCCGCCAGCGCCGCCACGGCGAGCGAGAGATAGGTCAGGGCGTTGGCCGAGATGCCGGTGCGACCGAGCGTTCCCCCCACCAGCAGCGTTCCCCGATAGGCGCTCAGCGCGAGCGGGACGTGCTCCCACACGCTCCCGCGCAGCCGCTCTGTGGCGTACTGGGCCGAGCGGCTCTCGCGCTGTTCCGCGAGCTCGGCGCTGGGGTGTGCGGCTCGTTCGGTCACCTGTATGTGGTGAGAGCCTAGGGCGCGCAATTGGGTGCGCAATACTGCTCGCCGATGTTCGGCCCGCGGGCTCATGAAGATCCCTACTCATCGTCCGAGCGAGCTTACCCATCGTCCGCCTGACTGATAAATAATGGCGCAACCTGCGACAGAATCGAGTCGCGCGGAGCGCGCTACAATGGCCGGACCCATGCGACCCCTTCCTGCTCTCGTCCTTCTGCTGGCGCTCGCGGCCGCGTGCGAAGAGAAGAAGAAGCCCCTGCCACCACCGCTTGCCGAAGGCACGCCCTCCGCGTCGGCCGCGCCCCGAGCGAGGCGCCGGCGGTCGCTGCCTACCCCCCGGGCATGGCGCCGCCCGACGACGCCGGCAGCGATGCCGGCCCGGCAGAGGCCAAGACCGGTGTGTGCGCGTTCAACGAGTCCAGCTACGACGGGCAGGACACCAAGAGCAACGAGAAGATGGTGGTCAAGATCAAGGCCGACACGATCGTCGCCGCCGAGTACAGCTATCGCGGGTCGTACGCCGTCGACGGCAAGAGCGACAAGCTGAACATCCCCCTGGTCCCGAACAAGTGGCTCAAGATCGAGCTGCCGATGACCAGCGGCAGCAAGACCTTCGAGGTCAAGATCAAGGACGACGTGATCGACTTCAAGGGCGTGGCCACCGAGGGGGCCGACGGCGACTGCCAGTGGGAGAAGCCCGAGAAGGACAAAGACAAGAAAAAGAAGAAGTAGCGCGACGGGCCTTCGAGTATTCCAGGGTCATGCTCCCGCGCAGAACCCTGCTGTCCCTCTCTGCCTTGTCCGCGCTCTCGACGGCCTGCGAAGCCATCGGGATGAAGGCGACCATCGTCACCACCAAGACGCAAAACGGGCAGACCACGACTCGCGTCCGCGAGGCGAAAAATTGGGACGAGTTCGAGCAGGCCATGGGTGAGGTCGCGACCGACTTCAGCGACTTCGCCAAGCAAGTCGGTGCGACCACCGTCGAGCTGGCCAAGAAGCTGGTCGACGTGCCGCCGCAGGGGCAGGTCACGCTGGGCCAGCTGTCGGCGGCGCTGAAGCCCTACGAGGGCGACGTGCGCTACGACTACCTGAAGGTCGCGCGCATGAACCCCGACGCGAAGTACGACTTCAAGTACGTGCAGATCGGCATGCCCGAATACGACAACTTCTTTCGTGCCTCGGCCGAGATGTACGCCACGGCCTATCAGCTGATGGAAACTGGCCGCCACGTTCACCTGGCCAAGGCCAAAGTGAAGGGCGACGAGCCGCCGCCGGACGTGGAGCGGGGCCAGAAGAAGATCCGGAAGGGCGAGATCGAGGCGGCCCTCTCCGAAGTCAAAGCGGGCGCGGGTGACGGGGCGAAGAAGCTCGAAACGCTGTGGCTCACCGTCGCCGAGCTGGGCGCGAAGCTGGCGGGGAAGGCTGCCGAGACCGCGTCTGCTGGCGCGGCACTGGTTGCCAGCGCGCCTGCGCAGATCCTCAACCCCAAGCTGGTGCTGCACCTGAAGCTGATCGTCAAAGGTCTCGATCAGAGCGTGAGCATGGTGAAGGACACCGGCAAGCTGCTGGGCGAGATCGTGGCCTGACCCTCAGGCGCGCGCCACGCGCTTCATGCAGTGCACGCAGCGGGTGGCTTCCGGGTGGATCAGCCCGCCGCAGTGGGGACAGGGCGTGCGGATCGGCTCGGGCTTGGCCAAGGCCGGCTCGGGCTCGGGCGCGCTGACCGCCGGCTCGGGCTCGGGCGCGCTGACCGCCGGCTCGGGCTCGGGCGCGCTGACCGCCGGCTCGGGCTCGGGCGAGGGTGCGGGTGCGGGTGCAGCCGCATGGGGCCAGGCAGGCGCAAGAACCGGCTCGCCGGGCGCAGGCATTGCCGCCGGTGTGGTCGCGGGTGCCGGTGCGGGCGCAGGCACCGGCGCCGGCGCCATGGCCTGGAGGCGTTGACGTGCCTCGAGCGCCTCGAGGCGTTCGTCGAGGCGGACCACCAGTGGCGCGAGCTTGGCCTGCATGCCGTGAAACGTGGCGGCAGACCACACCACGAAGGCGATCAGCAGCACCCCCAGCGAGATCAGCGAGAAGCCCACCCGATCGTCCGAGCGGCGCATGTTCGTTGCGGCCAGGAGGCCGATCACCGAACCAATCACCCCGAGGATGCCGACGCCGCGGGCGAACATGCTGACCGCGGAGAGATAGCGCGCCATGCGCAAGGCCTGCCGCGCGTTGGGATCGAGTTGCATCGGCCCAGGTGTACGCCGTCTCTGCCGAGGGGGGAACGGGCGCGGTTTGCCCCGCCCGATCCCACCGGGATTCAGGGCGTCAGAGCCAGCTGCTCCACCCCGTACGGACCGCGAGGAATGACCAGCGTGTCGCCGTTTCCGAGCAGGACCGCGCAGGTCACCCCGTGGGCGGTTGGCGTCCGGACGAGAGTCTGGATTTGTGGGCCGCGCTCGAGGCCTTCACGCG